>NZ_ADJN01000007.1:0-13328 GCF_000178095.1 Peptostreptococcus anaerobius 653-L
CATGGGTTCCTGTCCTTTTTTTATAGGTCGCCTATAATTTTTCTGACTATATAAGATGATATAATAAGACCTGCACATGATGGTACAAAGGACATTGAGCCGTTGACTCTTTTGGTCCTGCCATCTTCTTGTGTTATACCAGTATCTCTTGGTTTTTCCCTAGAGTATACAACAGGGAGTTTCTTGATGCCCCTCTTTTTAGCTTCACGTCTTATAATCTTTGCAAGTGGGCACATTTCAGTCTTATGGATGTCGGCTATTTCTATCATAGTAGGGTCTAGCTTGTTGCCCATGCCCATTGAAGATATGATATTTAGGCCCCTCTTGTAGCAAGATTCAATCAGGTGGATCTTTGATGGAACCATATCTATTGCATCGACCACAAAATCATAGTCACCATCTAGTAGGGTATCTGAAGTATCCTCATTGTAAAGGCTAGTATGGCACTTGAGATTTATTTCTGGATTTATATCCTTGATTCTTTTTTCTAGGACATCTGTCTTGTTCATACCTATTGTCGAGTGTAGGGCTGGAATCTGCCTGTTGATATTTGTGATATCTACAGTATCAAAGTCTACAATTGTAAGATTACCTATGCCAGCTCTTACAAGACCTTCTACAACATAGCTGCCAACTCCACCTATACCGAATACTAGTACATTAGAATTTCTTAGGAGGTCAATGCCATCCTGTCCTATCACTATTTTGGTTCTTTCTTTATATTTATCATTCATGATTAATCTAATTACCTCTCATATATTGTATTTGATACCATTATATCATAAAGATTTGGTCAAGCACGATTCAAATATCATTAAGTTAGGTCAAAGTAGGTCAATTTTTTTATAAGAAGCCTAAAGCTATAAACAAGATTATTAAACAGCAAATATGGCATAGTATTGGGGTTTCTTCTATTGAAACTTGTACCTGTTTTTTGTATATATTTTGGAACCATCAAAGTAGAATACCATGTCCCCATTTAGGTCTGTCCTGTATATTTTTGAATTGACCTTGTGGAGTCTATCTAGGGTATCTTGGTGGGGGTGGCCATAGGAGTTTCCATATCCACAAGATATTACAGCGATTTTTGGAGATAGGTTGGATAGGAATTGGTCACAGGAGCTGTTTTTGCTACCGTGGTGGCCTACCTTTAAAAGGTCTACCCTTGGAAGTGTATAGTGGGACAGGATCTCTGATTCTATATTAGAACCTGCATCTCCAGTAAATATGCTGTAGTGGTTTAGATATTTTAAGAGTATGACGAGTGAATTATCATTGCTGTCTTCTTTTTTGCTGAGGGGAGCTAGGACGTAATAGGATATATCCTTGCCTAATTTTATTGTTTGTCCAGATTTTAGGGGAGATAGGGGGATATTTTTTTCTTTTGATATATTGATTATTTCGATCAAGTCCTTGTTAGACCCCTTGTCATCTGTAAGAAATATTTGTTTTGTAGGTATTTCTTTGGCTACTTTATCTACACCACCTATATGGTCGCTATCGAAGTGGGTACCTACAAGATAATCAAGACATTTAACTTTTGACCTTTTGATATGCCGAATTACGTTTCTTGAGTATTCGTCTTCACCGGCATCAATAAGCATACTATGGCCATCTGGACTGACTATTAGGGTAGAGTCTCCCTGACCTACATCTATGGAGTGTATTTCTAGTAGGTTTGAGGATTTACTTGATAGAGGTCCTACATAGGAACAGGATGTTATAAATATTGTGACTGATAATACCAGAAGTAGCTTATAATATTTTTTCATTATAAAAACGTTATTCCTTTCTTAATTGTAAAAATTTGGTTTACATTTAGTGACCTAGGGTATATTATAGTATAGTATCAAGTAGAAGAGGTCTATTATTGTATAGACATAAATATAAAAAAATGAACATCATGTGTCTTCATATTTAGAAGGTGAATAGCATATAGTAACTGATATATCTTCAATTAAGTTCTGATTAGGTTAGCTATGTTATTCTATATATGGATGTAGATGATGTTTATTGTTTACAGAAAAAGAGGAGATAGTAATGGATTTTAAGGAAATAAATATAGAATCAAAGGAGATTCTAGATAAATATTTTGAATTAGTAGACTATGAAGCATGTGAGTACTGTTTTAATACATTATATATGTGGCAGCACGCATACAAGACTCACTACCATATAGGTGACGGATTTGCAGTATTAGTAGGTGAACATGAGGGTGAGGTATTCTCAATACTTCCACTAGCACCTAAAGAAAAGATTAAGGAAGCTATTGATTACGCTGTGAATTGGTTTGACAAGGACAAAAAAAGGGTCTACCTAAGGGGTATTGATGAGAGTGTAGTTGAACTATTAAAAGAAAACTACCCAGGCAAGTTTGAGTATAAGTTTGAAAGAGATATATCTGACTATGTATATGATGCAGAGAAGATCAGAACAGTAAAGGGAAGAAAATTAAGCAGCAAGAGGAATCATCTAAACTACTTTGAGAGAGAATACGGTGATAGGGTAGAGAGAAGACTTCTAAATGAAGAAGACTTTGATGAATGCTATGCTCTTTTAAAGTCATGGGGTCAAGGTAAGAGTGGAGACCAAGACTTTGAGGATAGTAAGGATGATGAATTTGTAGGTATGAAGAAGTTGTTTGACAACTACTCAATCCTAAAGGATAAGTTAAAAATATACGGAGTTTTCATTGATGGCAAGCTTGAAGCCTTCTCAATGGGTGAAAAGATCAATGATAATATGGCTCTAATACATATAGAAAAGGCCAATGGTGAAATTAGAGGATTGTATCCTTATATCAATAAGATGTTTGTTGTTGATGAGTTTCCAGAGGTTGAATGGGTTAATAGAGAAGAGGATATGGGACTTGAAGGTCTTAGAAAGGCTAAGATGTCTTATTATCCAGAGAGATTTGTTGAGAAGTATACTGTAAGAGAAGTATAGGAGATAGTTATGCAGATTAGAATGGCTAGAAGAGATGAGATAGATTCTTTAAAGAATATATGGACCTACTGTTTTGAGGACAGCCAGGCCTATGTAGACTTTTATTTTGATAAAAAATGCGACCCAACTAAGGTTGTAGTCTTGGAAAAGGACTCTGAAATAATCTCTTCAATCCACCTAAACCAGCATAGGATTAGGCTAGGGACAAGTGATTTTGACACTTCATATGTTGTTGGGGTGTCTACTCTTCCAGAAGCTAGGGGCCTAGGCAAGATGGGCCAGCTTATGGAATATTCACTAGCTGCTATGAGGAGTTTTGGCCAATCTGTTTCTATACTCATGCCTATAGATTTTAGGCTCTATACTAAGTTTGGCTATACAAATGCCTATGATATGAAAAAGATTGAACTGGATATATTCTCCCTTAGGAAATTTAAACTTCAAGACGAGTTTTCGAGGGCTACAAGTGACCAAGCAAGTCAACTAAAGTCTATATACGATGGTTTCTGCAGTCCGCAAAATGCCTATGCTATTAGGAATGAGGACTACTTTAGGGACCTAGTAGAGGAGATGGATATAGATGGTGGTCATATATATATAGCATATAGGGGCTTGACACCAGTTGCATATATAGTGTATAGTATAGATTCTGGCGTATTTACGGTGAGAGAGCTTTATTATAGGGATAGGCAGGCTTATGAGTCCGTCCTAAAGTTTGTATTTAACCACAATACCCAGGCCAAGAAGGTAGTTATTTACCTTGCTATGTCAGATCCGATAATGTCTATGCTTGACAATCCGAAGGACGCCATATGTGAGATTAAAAATTTTATGATGGCTAGGATTATAGATTTTGAGTCCTTGATTGAGAGGCTGGCTATTAAATCGGATTCACAAGAAAAATTTTATTTGAGAGTAGAAGACGACTACCTGGACAACAACAGGGGGGTCTTTGAAATATATACAGAAGATGCTAATGTAAGGCTTAGAAGGTTGAATGATGATGCAAGTTATGACCTGAGTATAGACATTAGCCATCTAAGCAGTTTGATATTTTCTTATAGGTCTATAAGAGAAGTCGCATTCTTGAGTGGAAAGGATGTTGAGACACTAAATAGTTTGAAGAAAATATTGAATTTGGCTGTTGAAAATAATCATATTAATGAATATGTTTAAAGAGTAATTGGTAGGACTGTGAGTGATTTCATGGTCCTTTTTTTGTTGGGATTTTTAGCAAATATACAAGGCTAATGGTTGACAATATTTTGAACCTGCCTATATAAATATAAGAATATTTTATAGGAGGCGGCAATGAGAAGATGGGGTATATTCCTGTTTTGTTTGGTATTATTTGTAAAGGCTGGACCAATTATCAAAGATGATATAAGTCAGTTTTATGCAAGGGAGGCTTTTGATGCAAGATATGAAGGAGTCCACAAAGATAGGTATAAAATCAACTACAAAAGCAACTATAAAAACAACCATAAAAACAACCACAAAAACAATTATAAAGAAAACTATCGGGGAGATAATAAAAATAATTCTAAAAAGAGATATTCTCCCAAAGTCCAAGCAAGAGGTACGGTAAAAAATATAATCATTAAGAAAAAAACTGTAGAGTACTGGTTTGACGACTTTATAGCTGTCAAGATGAAGTACAAGAACAATTATAAGAACAAGTCAAGAGACTGTCAGATAGGTGATAGGGTTCTAGTTTTGGGCCTTGAAGAGGATCTTAATGATTTTTACATTGGGGATTTTAACTATGGTAGGCACCTAAGATCTAAGGGATGTAAGAAATATATCAGGATCAGCGATATGAAGAAGGTCTCAGAAAACCCAGCTTATAGGTTAATAGGGAGAATCAAAAAATATATAATTGATAGCAATAGGACCTTATACAAGAAAAACTCCGATATACTAAATGCTGTCCTGGTAGCCGATAAGACTACCCTTAAAGATGAAGACAAGTATATATTCTCTGACTCTGGTACAAGTCATGTCATGGCTGTATCAGGACTCCATGTAGGTATAATATGCGGTATAATTTTGATATTTGTAGGCAAGATCAATTCTATCAAGCGCTTGTCTATTCTTTGCGTCTTTCTCTTATTTTATAATTGCCTAGTAGGGGGAGGTCCTTCCATAAGTAGGGCTATTTTGATGACTATCCTATCTTGTTTGGGATTTTTTGTCTTTAGGCAGGTGGACCTTATAAATATACTATTTATTATAGCCAGTATTATGGTATTGCAAAATCCATATATCATATATAATATATCATTTGAACTGAGTTTTTTGGCCATGCTGTCCCTCGCTATATTTACAAAGTATATCAAGCAGTATGTATATTCCGATATACTTGCTGGATCAATCTCTGTAGCTATATTTACTAGTCCCCTGGTCCTCTATAAATTTGAGACTGTGTCTACAATGGGTGTCTTAGGAAACTTGGTCATCCTTCCTATGATGGCCCTTATTATATGCCTTGATATGCTATCTATAATCACATACTATATCAACATACCCATATACTCAATACTGGCTTATATCAATTCAAGTATAATAGACCTAGTCATGGTCCTACTCAAGAGGATTGGTGATTATGGGGTAAATAATATTGATGTTAGGGATCCAAGTCTATTCAAGTTGCTGACATACTATATAATAGTTGTAGGATTAGCCATTTATCTAGACTATTATTATATAGAAAAGGGCAAGTATACAAGAGAGCTTTATTTGGTCAAAGAAGAAGTTGTGGAACATATTTAAAGGTATAAACTACTATAAAGGGTGGGTATATGGTAAAATATATTTAAAGGGTATATTTTTGTGTAGCAGGGTGTATTTTTTGTAGAGGAGGGCGTATATGAAAAGGGAAGAATTGATTCAACAACTTGATAAGAATGATTTAGACAAGATATATGTCCTTTATGGAAAAGAGATATATCTGATAAAAGAACTAGAAGATAAGTTCAAGGCTTTGGCCAATCCTGCGACTTTGGATTTTAACCAGGTCATTATAGATGGTAAGGAAACAAATATAGACATGATCCAATCTGCAGTTGAGACTCTTCCTTTTATGGATGAGAGAAGGTATATTATAATCAAGGACTTTGAGTTATTTAAGGGGAGAAAGAAGAACTTTAACGACAATGATGAAAAGAAGTTGCTTGAGATACTAGAGTCTGCCCCTGAGACCAGCTTGATAGTATTTGCCCAGTATGAAGAAGTTGATACTAGAAGGTCATTTTTCAAGAAGCTAGGCAAGTTTGCCAATATGGTAGAACTCAAAAAACTTGAAGATGTTCAGCTGCTCAATTGGTCGAGGCAGATATTTAATAAGTACAGGGTCAATATAGAAAACTCAGTCATAGCCTATATGGTAGAGACGTCTGGTTATAGTGACAAGAAGTCTGATATGAACCTTATGGACCTTGAGAATGAAATCAAAAAGCTATGCGTATTTGTTGGAGATGCAGGTAGGGTAGACAAGTCTATAATAGACCAAATGATGAAGGACAAGGTAGAAAACGACGTATTCAAGTTTCTCTATTATATGTCATCAAAAAACTCAAAGATGTCTGTAAAACTACTAGAGGATATGATAGATTCGGGAGAGTCCGGTCTAGGTATAATCTTTCTTATAACTAGGCAAGTCTACAATATCATACAAATCAAGAGGATGCAAAAGGAGAGGATGCCCTATAATATTATAAGGGATAATATGGGTATGCCGAGTTTTGTTGTAAATAAGCTATCTAGGCAGGCTAATAACTTTAGCGAAGAGATTCTTGTGGATATGATAAACTATCTGTCTGACTCTGACTATATGATAAAGCAGGGTTTGATAGGAGATAGGCTATCACTGGAGATATTTATAGCCAAGTATTGCAAATAAAGTAGTAAATTTATAATCAAGTATTGTAACTAAGCTAGTAAATAAAAATGAAAAATTAAATAAAAGAGGTCTGATGATTTTGATATAAACTTGCTTGCAAGTATATATCAAGTCCTCAGACCTCTTAATTTGCATGAAAAAACGGACATATGGTAACCATAGTCCGTGTATGAATCCGATCTATATATCTATGAAATAGATAACATATAACCAAAAACATTCTTAGTATTTTCAAACGTTTGACACACAAGAATAATCTATACATTGCGTTGTCACAATTATCACTAGTACCCGTCGATACTAGAGTATTAACTTAATTAAGCGTTCATAGCGTTTAATCTATTAGCTAGCTTAGAAACCTTTCTATCAGCAGCATTTTTATGGATAGTTCCCTTTGAAGCTACCTGATATATTTTCTTCTGAGCTGTCTGGAATTTAGCCTGAGCTTCTTCCTTGTTACCTGCAACTACTGCATCATCAAATCTCTTTATAGCAGTCTTTATCTGAGACTTTCTAACTCTGTTTAGAGCAGTCTTCTTTTCGATAACACTAATTCTCTTCTTAGCAGACTTAATATTTGCCATATATTTCACCTCCCTATATATGTTCTAAATTCATAATCAACATACACCATTTTAACAGAACTTCACTTAAAAATCAAGTTATATAATGAATTTTAACAAAAAAATATTTTTTTGTAAGTCTGTATTTACCTTGCACTCAAATTAAAGTAAAATATAAGGTGATAGTTTATGTAAATTTTAAGAAAAAGGAGGAGCTCAATTGACAAATAGACAAAGTAGAACTAGAAATTTTAGCATTATTGCTCATATAGATCATGGTAAATCAACTTTGGCAGATAGGCTGATCCAAAAGACTGGACTAGTATCTGAAAGAGATATGAAGTCTCAGCTATTAGATAATATGGACCTCGAACGTGAAAGAGGAATAACTATAAAGCTTCAGAATGTGAGGCTAAAGTATAAGGCCAAGGATGGTGAAATATACCACCTAAATCTAATAGATACTCCAGGTCATGTAGACTTTAACTATGAAGTTTCAAGATCTCTAGCTGCCTGTGAGGGAGCCCTACTGGTTGTAGATGCTGCCCAGGGGGTAGAGGCTCAGACCCTAGCCAATGTATACCTAGCCCTAGAACAGGACCTTGAGATACTGCCAGTGATAAACAAGATAGACCTACCCAGTGCTAGACCTGACTATGTTAAGACGGAAATAGAAGACCTGATAGGACTTGACTGTTCAGATGCACCACTTGTATCTGCCAAGAACGATATAAATACAGAAGATGTACTAGAGGCTATAGTAAACGATATACCAGCCCCTGTAGGTGACTCTGAGGCACCACTTAAGGCCTTGATATTCGACTCATACTATGATGCCTACAAGGGTGTTGTAGCCTATGTGAGGGTATTTGAGGGTACTGTTAAAAAAGGCATGACAATAGAGATGATGAACAGTAAGAAGAAGTTTGAGGTTACTGAAGTTGGTGTTATGGCACCTAATGCTACAGCCCTTGAAGATTTGACTGCTGGTGACGTTGGATATATAGCGGCCAGTATAAAAGACATCAGGTCTTGTCGTGTGGGTGATACTATAACTGATGCTAACAATAGGACGGATGCCCCTCTACCAGGCTACAAGAAGGCTACACCTATGGTATACTGTGGTATCTATCCAGGAGAAGGCGAAAAGTATGAAAATGTTAGGGATGCCCTAGAAAAACTACAGATAAATGATGCTGCCCTAGAGTTTGAATCTGAATCATCAGCAGCACTTGGCTTTGGTTTTAGATGTGGCTTCCTAGGACTACTTCATATGGAGATTATTCAGGAGAGACTTGAAAGAGAGTTTGACCTAAATATAATCACAACAGCTCCATCTGTTATATACAGGGTGACAAAATTAGATGGTGAAGTCTTGATGATACAGAACCCAGCCAACCTACCAGCCCCTGCTGAGATATCTACTATAGAAGAACCAATAGTAAATTCAGATATAATAGTACCTAAGGACTATGTAGGAGTTGTAATGGAGCTGTGCCAGGAAAGACGTGGTACTATGAAGAATATGGAGTATATAGATGATACAAGGGTAATGCTTCACTATGAATTGCCACTAAATGAAGTAATATATGACTTCTTCGACGCCCTTAAGTCTAGAACAAGGGGTTACGGTTCAATAGACTACGAAATGAAGGGTTATGTGGTATCTGACCTTGTAAAGATGGATATACTTATCAACAAGGAGCAGGTAGATGCCCTAAGCTTTATAATACACGAGACAAGAGCCTTTGTAAGAGGTAAGGCAATGTGCGAAAAATTAAAGGACGAGATACCTAGACACCAGTTCCCAGTTCCAATTCAGGCAGCTGTAGGTAACAAGATAATAGCTAGGGAGACTGTAGCAGCCTATAGAAAAGACGTACTTGCCAAGTGTTACGGAGGGGATATCTCTAGAAAGAGAAAGCTACTTGAAAAGCAGAAGGAAGGAAAGAAGAGGATGCGTCAGATTGGTAGCGTAGAAGTTCCTCAGAAGGCCTTTATGTCTGTTCTTAAATTGGATGAGTAAATAGGAGTGATTTTTTGGAGATTATGATTGATAAGGGAGCAGCCCTTATCTTGGATAAAATTGAAGAATGTGGTTTTGAAGCCTTTGTCGTAGGTGGATGTGTAAGAGACTCCATCATGGCTAGGACTCCAAAAGACTGGGATATAACCACAGATGCACTTCCTGAAGATATTATAGCTATGTTTGATAGGACTATTCCTACAGGCATAAAGCATGGTACAGTTACAGTACTAGTAGGTGGTCAAGCCTATGAGGTGACTACCTACAGGATTGATGGTGATTATCTTGATTCTAGGAGGCCTGAGTCAGTAGAGTTCACTAGAAATATTGTGGATGACCTTTCTAGGAGGGACTTTACAATCAATGCCATGGCCTATAGTCCAAGCAGGGGACTTGTCGATAGGTTTTCTGGTCTTGAGGATATAAAAAATAAGATTATTAGGTGTGTGGGAAATCCGGACCTTAGATTCAAGGAAGATGCCTTGAGGATTATGAGGGCTATTAGGTTTTCTGCCCAACTAGGTTTTCAAATAGAAGAAAGCACGCAGAAATATATAGAAGAAAACTCCCTAAGGCTCCATCTCATATCTGCAGAAAGGATACATGATGAGTTAGAAAAGGTTATAGAATCTGATCCTAATAAGGTTAAAAACCTGAATAACTTAGGTGGATTTGTTGATAAGTTTTTCCTTGGCTACAGACCTAGTGATGAAAATATAGGCTTATCTACTAAGATTGATCACTTATATGAGATATTTGGGGATAAGTTTATAGAAGTTAACTTTGGTAATATTGACAATTTGTTATTGCAGGATATTAAAAGAGCCTACTTATTTTTGGATATGGAAGGTCAGGACCTAGAAAAGACCATGAGAGCTCTTAGGTATTCGAAAAAGGATATAGATAAGAGCCTTGCAATACATGGATTTTTGAATGATTCTAGCCTTGAATACCTATTTGAAAAAGATGGGTTTGCCCATGGTGAAAGGGACCTTAGGATAGGACTTAAGAGAATTATGTCCAGATTTGGCGACTTATCACTTGCGAAAAATGCTATTTTAGCAAAAATTATTCAAAAAAATCTGAAAGCTGATGTATATTTTCGGGTATATAATGATATAATAGAATCAGGAGAATGTTTTTCTATTTCTCAGATGAAAATAGATGGTAGGTTTATAGTTGAGAATAACTTGGCTAAGGGACCTATGATAGGTAATCTTTTAAACGAAATGTTAGAGCACGTAATAAAAAATCCATCTGATAATGAGAAAGACAGGTTAATAGAAATATTAAAAAATATTTATTAATTACAACATTTGGAGGTAGAGTAATGGATTATAAGTCATTGATAGCTAATGGAAGGTCTGTAAGAGACTTCAAGGATATGCCAGTAGAGACAGCAAAGCTATTAGAAGTAGAAAAGTTTATATTAAAATGTAAGAAATTGGTTGCTGACATAGCAGTTGAATCAAGATTTATTGAAGGTGAAGAAGCCTACAAGAGATTGTATGGAGTTGCTGGATATAACGGAGTAGCTGTAAAGGCTCCTACATACCTAGTATTACTATCTGAAAATAAGGACCACTATATAGAAAATGCCGGATATGTTGGCGAAAGAGCAGTATTAAAGACTAGAGACCTAGGTCTTAATTCTTGTTGGGTAACTTTTAACGACCAGGATGCAGTTAAGAAGGCACTAGGAATAGAGTCTGACAAGGAAGTCGTAGCCCTAATAGCTATGGGATATGCAGCTAATGGTGGTGTAAAGGTAGAAACAAGTGTTAAAACAGGAGATAACTACTCTAAGGCAGATATAAAGGTTGAAGGTACTGGTTCATCTAGAATAGCCCTAGAAGAAATGGTATTTATAGATGAATGGAATAATAATGCTACAGTAGAAGTTCTAGAAGAGAGAGCCTTACTTGATGCATTTTCATATGCTAGACTAGCTCCATCAGCTCTTAACAAGCAGCCATGGAGATTTATAGTTGATGGTGGCAAGGTTGTTCTTGCTATAGACAGTGAGAACTACTCAGGAAGCTACATCAACAAGATTGATGCTGGTATAGTAATGCTATACTTTGGTGTAATCCTAGATGTTACTATGTTTGATTCTAAGTGGGGATTTGACAACTTAGATAAGGATTACAAGATATCTTCAAACTACAAGGTTGTTGGATATTGTAATATATAAGTATCAAGTTTATTATAAAACTAATCTATGCCAATTTTCTATTTGGCATAGATTTTTTTGTATAAAAGATTATTATAGTATATGAGGAGTATTGAGGAGATAAATGAGGTGAAAATGAACAAAGCAATATATATACATATACCATTTTGTGCAAAAAAATGCTACTACTGTGATTTTACATCGTATGTAGGTAGAGACGAAGAAATAAATTCCTATCTTGATAGTCTAGAGAAGGAAATGGACTTGTACATGGATAAAAAAGAAGACATATATAGTATCTTTATAGGCGGTGGGACCCCATCTCTTTTGAGTCCAGACCAACTAGACAGGCTTTTTGGGATCATAGAAAAGAAAGTCAATTTAGAAAGCCTATGTGAGTATACTATAGAGTCTAACCCTGGAACTTTGACAAGGGACAAGCTTAGGACTATGAAAAAGCATGGAGTCAACCGTTTGAGTATGGGACTTCAGGCTGTTCAGGACAAGCATCTCAAATTCATGGGTAGAATCCACGATATGGACCAATTTGTAGAGTCATTTGAGTTTGCTAGACAGGAGGGCCTTGAAAATATAAATGTGGATTTGATATTTGCCTTTGAGGGCCAGACCCTTGAAGACTGGAAAGAAAGTCTTGAAAAGGTAGTGGCAATGAATCCGGACCATATATCTGCCTACTCTTTGATTATTGAAGAAGGGACTACATTTTACAGGATGTACCAAGATGGTAGGCTAAATGACTTTGATGAAGATACCTATATTAGTATGTATAGGTATACTGTCGAGAAATTAAAGGATTCAGGCTACCATCAGTATGAGATATCCAATTATGCCAAGGAAGGCTGTGAATGCAAGCACAATATCCTATACTGGGATTGCTTGAACTATTATGGATTTGGTCTAGGTGCATCTGGTTTTATTGGTGATGTAAGGTATACGAACACCAAAAATATGAAGGATTATATGGAAGACTTAGACAATAAGAAAAAGCCAATTGAATTTAAGGAAGTCATAGCTAGTAAAGATAGATTTAATGAAAAAATCATATTGGGTCTTAGAAAAAATGAGGGGATTCTGTTAGATACGGTTACAAAATATTTAACTGATAAGGAAGAAAATGACTTTATGGTCAAGGTCAAAAACTATATTGATAAGGGGCTTTTATTAGTTGATAATGGAAGACTTAGACTTGGTCAAGAAGGTAGGGAAGTTTCAAACAGCATTTTTGTTGATTTGATGGTAGATTAGTATAATTATAAATGCAAAAAGTGTGGATAATATTTAAAAGCTATATGGGTTATAGATTTAAACAATGTAAATATATTAATAAGTTCAAGGTGGATTTAATTTTAAAAAAGAAATGAATTTTAAGCAATATCAATGGAATATCAGTGTGAACTTTTATAAAAAATTAACATAGATAATATCGATTTAAAAAATGAGAAAAAGTTTTCAAAAATCTATTGCAATCTACTATAGATTTAATGTATAATCACTCATGTAGATATGTAAAACATATATCACTAATGAAAAGATAATTTATATCGGTTGAAGGTCTTAGGAGAGAGCTAAAAATAGCCACCGAAGGGACAAGTATTGCGAACGTCAAGCGCAAAATGAAATTCTCAGGTAAAAGTAATAAGACTGGACGTGACTCTGAAAGCTGCTGACAGGGAGATAAAGGACACTTTATCTCCCTTG
>NZ_ADJN01000006.1:0-764 GCF_000178095.1 Peptostreptococcus anaerobius 653-L
TTTCATTTTGGGTGCATAGCTCAGCTGGATAGAGCAACGCCCTTCTAAGGCGTGTGTCCGGGGTTCGAATCCCTGTGCGCTCATTTTTTATAATTGGGGATTAGCCAAGTCGGTAAGGCACATGACTTTGACTCATGCATCCGTGGGTTCGAGTCCCGCATCCCCAGCCAAACTGAATATCTAAAGTATAGCATTTTGAAATGTATATATGGAGAGGTGTCCGAGTGGTTTAAGGAGCTGGTCTTGAAAACCAGTGATGCTTAACGGCACCGTGGGTTCGAATCCCACCCTCTCCGCCATTATATGCCTAGATAGCTCAGTCGGTAGAGCAGGGGACTGAAAATCCCCGTGTCGGTGGTTCGATTCCGCCTCTAGGCACCACATATATGGCGGTATAGCTTAGTTGGCTAGAGCGTTCGGTTCATACCCGAAAGGTCACAGGTTCGAGTCCCGTTACCGCTACTATATTTTAATTTCATTATGGACCATTAGCTCAGCTGGGAGAGCACCTGACTCTTAATCAGGGTGTCCAGGGTTCGAGCCCCTGATGGTCCACTTTTTTTGTATTTACGGCGACATAGCCAAGTGGTAAGGCAGTGGACTGCAACTCCTTGATCTCCAGTTCGAATCTGGATGTCGCCTCTTTATATATGTGCTCATAGCTCAACTGGATAGAGTACTTGACTACGAATCAAGGGGTTGTGGGTTCGAGTCCCGCTGGGCGCATTAAAAAGTCCTCCGATTAGGTAACTAATTTGGAGGAC
>NZ_ADJN01000005.1:0-601 GCF_000178095.1 Peptostreptococcus anaerobius 653-L
ACTTTTTTGCCACTCTTGCAAAAATATCGGTACTTGTCCTAAAATATATGTCAAGACTAGGCCTTGCCTATTCATTTTAGTCTTGACTAGTATTTTAGGACTAGTAAACTGATATTTGAAAGAGGGCTTCCATACCTTAGGCCACACCACTCGTAGAGTATATTTTATCCATCTCTTCATCAAAGATTCCTTCAGGGGTTCTGTATCCTAGATTTTTTCTAGGCTTAGCATTTATAGTATCAACAAAATACATAATCTCATCCTCACTAAAGTCATTAATGCTTCTACCTTTTGGAATGAATTGTCTCAATATCCCATTGTGTATTTCATTACTGCCTCTTTCAAATGAAGAGTATGGATGACAAAAGTACACAGCTACGAGTGACTCAAAGTCACTTAGCCCTGAAAATTCTGAACCATTGTCGCTTGTTATGCTTTTAAATACTTCAGCAACTTTTGTTTTGCTTTCCATTATATAATCTAAAAGTGCGTCATTTACTGGTTTTGATGATTTAGAATCTATTTTGATAACCTTATAGTATCTAGATTTTCTCTCTATTATCGTTAGTAAAACATCTTGGTCCGATGTTTTCTTGCCTAT
>NZ_ADJN01000004.1:0-31326 GCF_000178095.1 Peptostreptococcus anaerobius 653-L
CCTTGGAATTCCAACAGTAGTAGACAGAATCATAGAACAAGCAATTGCCCAAATTCTAACACCAATGTTTGAGCCACAGTTTAGTGAACATAGTTATGGATTTAGACCAGGTAGAAGAGCACAGCAAGCAATATTAGAGCTACTAGAATATCTAAATGATGGATACACATACATAGTAGACATCGACCTAGAAAAGTTCTTTGATAACGTACCACAGGACAAGCTTATGTACCTAGTAGGCAAAACGGTGAAAGACCCAGATGTAATATCTCTTGTAACTAAGTATCTAAGAGCAGGAGTAATGGTAAAAGGGAAATATGAAGAAACCACTATAGGAACTCCGCAAGGAGGTAACTTATCTCCTTTGCTTAGTAACATAATGCTCAATGAATTAGACAAAGAGTTAGAAGCACGAGGCTTGCACTTTGTTAGATATGCAGATGACTGTATAATAACCGTTGCAAGCAGTGCAGCTGCAAATAGAGTTATGCACTCAATTACATCTTGGATAGAAAGAAAACTAAGTCTCAAGGTGAATGCTACTAAATCAAAAGTCACAAAACCAACAAGGCTCAAATACCTAGGATTTGGCTTTGTGAAAATGAATGGAAAATGGGAAGCCAGACCACATAAAGATTCAATAAACAGATTCAAGAGAAAGCTCAAGAAACTAACATATCGTTCGTGGTCAGTGCCTATGGACTACAGGATACTGAGACTAAATCAGGTGATAAGAGGATGGATAAACTATTTTAGGATAGGTAAGATGAAACAAAATATGACTAAAATAGACAAACATCTTCGTAATCGTATGAGGATAGTTATATGGAAGCAATGGAAAACTAGTAAGAAAAGGATGTGGGGACTAAGGAAGCTTGGTGTACCAGAGTGGATGGCGAGACAATCTGTAGGATTTGCAGACCATTATCAGGCGGTAGCAAAAACAGCCGGACTTCGCAAGATAACAAAAGAAATCCTCGCAAAGCGAGGACTCATTAGTTGTTTAGATTATTACATGAATTGAACCGCCGTATGCCGAACGGCACGTACGGTGGTGTGAGAGGGAGGAGAAAGTCCTCCCTACTCGATTATATTTTATATTGATTTTTGGGTATATAAGTAGTAGTAAAGTTAAGGTTTTTATAGTATCATGATATAATAAATATGGGATATGATAATAGCATATATCTCAGTATATATTAAATTTAAAATTAGGAAACTATAATGAATAATAATATAAATAAAAAAGATAAGGGCAGTATGGAAATATAAACGGAAAAGCAATATAGCGAGGAGGTGATCAGGTGTTCGATATAGAGGGTCATTTAAAGAAACTACCAGCCAGCCCGGGTGTTTACCTGATGAAGGACAGGGACAATAATATAATATATGTAGGGAAGGCTGTATCCCTAAAGAACAGGGTAAGGCAGTACTTTCAATCATCTAGGAACCATTCTAAAAAAGTCGTTTCCATGGTTAAAAATATTGATAGCTTTGAATACATAATCACTGACTCAGAGGTAGAAGCTCTTATACTTGAGTGTAACCTAATTAAAAAGTATAAGCCCAAGTACAATATACTTCTAAAGGATGATAAGACTTATCCTTATATAAAGGTTACAGTGAATGAGGACTTTCCTAGGGTTTTGAAGGTGAGGAAGATATTAAAGGATAAGGCTAAGTATTTTGGACCTTACACAAATGTATCCGCAGTAAATGATGTTCTAGACCTCATAAGGGATATTTACCCGATTAGGACCTGTAACATAGATATAGATAGGGCTATTAGAACTGGTATGAGGCCATGCCTAAACTACCATATAAAAAAATGTACAGGACCCTGCACAGGATATGATATAAAAGAAGATTACAAGAGGATGATAGATGAGATAATTATGTTTCTCCAGGGCAAGGAAGAAAAACTTGTAACTATGTTTGAAGACAAGATGAAAAAGGCAGCTATGGACCTTGATTTTGAAAATGCTGCCATATACAGGGACAAGATCAACAGCCTAAACGAGGTTGCCCAAAAGCAGAAAATCAGTAAGCTACAGAGTGATAATGATCAGGATGTAATTGCCATGGCAAACTTTGACCAAGAAGCCTGTGTCCAGATATTCTTTATCAGGAATGGCAAGATTTCAGGTAGGGAAAGATTTATGCTAGATGGCATAAAGGACAACGACAGGTCCGAAATACTGGGATCTTTTGTAAAGCAGTTTTATATGTCACAGGAATATGTACCCAAGGAGCTGATAGTTGAAGAAGAGATATTTGACCAAGAAATAATAGCCCAAATGTTGTCTTCTAAGAGGGGGTCAAATGTTTCAATCAAGGTACCTAAAAAGGGAGAAAAAAGAGCCCTTGTTCTTATGGTTAGGAAGAATGCAGATGAATATCTTGTTAAGTTTGACGACTTGAAGAAGAAAAAGTATCAAAAGAGCCTTGGAGCCCTTGATGAGCTAAAGGCAGTCCTAGATATAGAGAGTGATCTACACAGGATAGAGGCCTACGATATTTCAAATATACAGGGTGTCGATTCTATAGGTACCATGGTTGTCTACACAGATGGCATCAAGGACAAAAAAGAATACAGAAGGTTCAAGATTAAGACTGTTGAGGGACCTGATGACTATGCTTCTATGGCAGAGGTCTTAGACAGGAGATTGAAACATGGCAAGCTACCAGACCTCATACTACTGGATGGTGGTAAGGGACAGGTGTCAGCAGTAAAAAGGGTGCTAAAAGACAATGGCCTAGAGATACCTCTTTGGGGCATGTATAAGGATGATAGACATAGGACCAAGGGGCTTATAAATTCAGACAAGACAATAGAACTAGATAGGACTTCTAGCTTATACAGGTTTGTATATGGTATTCAGGAAGAAGTACATGGGTATTCCATATCCTACCATAGGAGTCTGAGAGATAAGAAGCTTACCAAATCCATTCTTGATGATGTTCCAGGTATTGGACCTAAGAGGAAGTTGGCCTTGATAAGCAAGTTTAAGGATATAGACAAGATAAGGTCTGCAAGTATAGATGAGATAATGGAAGTTGACGGTATAAGTAAGAAGATAGCAGAGGATATAGTAAATATTTTAGAAAAAGGGGAATACAATGGTTAAAGTAACAGTAAAGAATTTGATTGAAGATTTGGGACTAAAGGTATTAACAGGCAAACTAGAAGCGGCAAAAGAAATATATATAACAGAAAAGGAAGTCAATAGGCCGGGTATACAACTTGCCGGTTATTTTGACTACTTTACTCCAGAGAGAATCCAGGTAATAGGAAAAACAGAGTACACATTTTTCGGTAGTTTTTCAACAGAGCACAGGGAAAAGGCCTTGGGAGAATATTTTTCTTATGATATACCTATTATTATTGTTACTAGGGGTATGGAACTTAGGGAGGATTTTAGTAAATTTGCCAAGGCATCAGATATAATAGTCTGCTCTACTGAAAGCACTACTACTAGGTTTATCAACAAGCTATCATCTTATCTTGAAGACAAGATGGCTCCATTTGAGACAATACACGGTGTTATGGTAGACATAAATGGAGTAGGGGTCTTGATCAGGGGAGAGTCTAGTATAGGTAAGTCGGAAACTGCTCTTGAGCTAGTCCAAAACGGAAATAGGCTAGTGGCTGACGATGCAGTAGAGATAAGACGTATAGATGATGGATTCTTGTCTGCATCTGCACCAGAGATCCTAAGGCACTACCTTGAAATAAGAGGAATAGGTATAATAGATGTCAAAAAACTATACGGAGCACGAGCTGTCAAGCCTACCAAAAAAGTTGATATTTTAGTTTATCTAGAAAATTGGAATCCAGACAAATTCTATGACAGGCTAGGTCTAGATAGGGAGTATGAAGAGATATTAGGGGTAAGGGTTGAAAAATTGATAGTTCCTGTCAAGCCGGGTAGAAATACAGCCATGGTTCTAGAAGTAGCCGCCATGAACTATAGACAGAGGGAAATGGGGGATGATGCAGCCCTAGAATTTTCTGACAAGCTGATGAATGAAATAGAGAAAAATAAACAAATAAATAAAAATAAATAGAATAAAATTATCAAAACTATTGTTATTTTTCACTAGATTAGATATTATATAAGGTGGCGTGAAATATATAAATTTCTAGAAGGAGGTAGTTATGGATAAACAATTGACTTTTGAACTCTTGAAAAATGAATTAGACAAAAGTGAGATTATGGTAGATGAACCCATGCATAATCACATTTCCTTCAAGGTAGGAGGTCCAGCAGATATACTTGTTAGACCAAGGACAGAGGAGGAAATACAGAAAGTATTTAAAATAGCAAAAGAAAATAATATTCCGTTCATAATAAAGGGCAACGGCTCTAATATATTGATAAAAGATGGTGGATTTAGAGGACTAGTAATTGAAATAGCAGACAATTTCAGTGACTATAAAATAGAAGAAGAAACAATGACAGTACAGGCAGGTGCCCTGCTGTCTATTATAGGTAAAAAGGCGATGGAGGCTAGTCTTACAGGCTTTGAATTTGCTTCAGGTATACCGGGTACTCTTGGTGGTGCCCTTGCCATGAATGCAGGTGCATACGGTGGAGAGATGAAGAATATAGTCGAATCTGTAAGGATAATGGATGAAGATGGAAATATAAAAGAGTATTCAAACGAAGAGATGGCATTTTCATACAGACATAGTAGACTATCCGATACAAAGCACATAGCCCTATCAGCAAGGATTAAGCTTCAAAAGGGTATCTATGAAGATATAAAAGAGATAATGGATGACTTGAGACTTAAGAGAACTTCAAAACAGCCTCTTGAATACCCTAGTGCTGGTTCAACTTTCAAGAGACCAGAAGGGTATTTTGCAGGCAAGCTAATACAGGATTCAGACCTAAAGGGATACCAAATGGGTGGAGCTCAAGTATCTTCAAAGCATTCAGGTTTTATAATCAACTATGACAAGGCAAGTGCCAAAGACATAATTAACCTTATAGACCATGTAAAGGAAAGAGTATTTGAATGTTTTGGTGTTCGCTTAGAAGAAGAAGTCAAGATACTTGGAGAAGATGAAGAATAGTATCTGGAGGTAAAACATGAAGATATTAGGAGACTACCACACTCATACGAGATATAGTTGTGGTAACAATGAAAATAGGCTACATGCAAAGGGTACAATAGAAGAGAACGTCAAGGCTGCAATAGCCAAGGGCATCAAGACTATAGGTATATCCGAACATGGATTTAGACATAATTTTTATGGCCTATCAAAGGAAAATGCCCTAAAAGAGAGGGCTGAAATAGACCGCCTAAATGAAAAATATCCTGAGATAAATATATTGATGGGTATGGAGTGTAATATATTGGATGACAAGGGAAGGATTGATATGGATCCAGACCTAATTCATATATTTGACTATATGTTGGCTGGCTACCACTATGGATCAAAGCCTACATCATTTAAGAATTTGCTTCATCATGCGGACAATCTTTTGACAAATGGTTTTTTCTCAAAAGAATACAATACTAGGTCAGTTATAAATGCCATGAAGAAGAATAACTTGTTATACATATCCCATCCTGGTGACAAGGGTAGGATAGATATAGAAAGGGTTGCTAAGGTAGCTGTAGAAACAGGCACAGGTCTTGAGATAAATGGATATCACGACAGGCTAAGTGCTGACATGATAAGGCAGATTAAAGATATGGATGTCAAATTCTATATTGGGTCTGATGCACACGCACCGGACACAGTTGGAAGGTTTGATCTAGCCATGCAGATAGTCAAAGAAGCGGGAATTAATGAAGACAGGATAGAAAATATAGAAAAATAATGGGGGTGTTGGTATGAAATTTGTAATTGTAACTGGTTTATCCGGATCTGGTAAGAGTTCAGCTATGAAGGCTCTAGAAGATATGGGATTTTACTGTGTGGATAACCTACCACCAGCTCTAATTTTTAATTTTGCTGAGTTGTTTTTCCATTCTAATACTGGAGAGGACAAGTCAAAGTCTAATATGGACAAGGTTGCTCTTGGAATAGATATCAGGGGTAGGGAGTTTTTTGAAGAATTAAACTCAGCACTTGACCAGTTGGGAACAGCAAACTACAAGTATGATATGATCTATCTGGATTGTGATGATGAAGTCCTTGTCAAAAGATACAAGATGACTAGGAGAAACCATCCTTTGGCCAGTAATTCACAGATACCAGATGGTATCAAGAAGGAAAGGTCAATCATGGAGCCCCTTAAGAAGCTGTCTAATATGATAATAGATACATCTAATATGAAGCCAAAGGACTTGAAGGCTGAGATAGCTAGTATGTATGATGAGGGTGATGGGCTTGAAAGTCCTAATATAACAATATCAGTAGTATCTTTTGGATTTAAATATGGTATACCAATCGATGCCGACTTGGTATTTGATGTTAGATTCTTGCCAAATCCTTATTACGTTCAAGAATTAAGAGAAAAAACTGGCGATTATCAAGAAGTTAGGGACTATGTTATGGATTCTGATGTTAGTCATGAGTTTTTGGATAGATTATTCGATATGTTTAACTTCTTGATACCTCAGTATATAGAAGAAGGTAAGCAGCACCTAGTAATAGCTATAGGTTGTACAGGCGGTAGACACAGGTCTGTTACTATAGCCAATCTTACATATGATTTTCTTAATTCAAATGGTTATAGGGCTGTTAAAAAGCATAGAGATGCCAAGCTTGACTAGGAGAAATCAATATGATAGAGGGATTAACTAAAATGGAATCTATCCTCTTTGTACTTACTGTATTTTCTATGGTTGCTTTTTTGGCTACAGTTATAGTCTTGTATAAGTTTTTTAACCTATACAAGAACACAGTAGTACAGAATATGAGGAAGATAGAAGATATAGAAGGGTCTAAGAAGGATAAGAAAATAGTTGTAATAGGTGGTGGTACTGGTCAGTCAGTATTTTTGAGGGGCCTTAAGCACCTGACTAAGAATATTACAGCTATAGTAACAGTAGCAGATGACGGTGGTGGTTCCGGAGCTCTTAGGGAAGATCTTGGAATGTTGCCACCGGGTGATATAAGAAACTGCCTACTTGCCCTTGCCAATATAGAGCCAACCATGAGTGAAGTAATGCAGTATAGGTTCAAGGAAGGGGCTCTTAGGGGGCAGAGTTTTGGCAACCTATTTTTGGCAGCGATGACAGGCTTGTATGGCAACTTTGAAAATGCTGTATACAGGATGAGTCAGATATTTGCAATAACAGGAAGAGTACTTCCAGTCAGCCTAGATGATATTAACCTAGTTGCTGAATTGGAAAATGGTGAGATAATTGTGGGTGAGTCTGTGATTCCCAAGGAATCAAAAAGATATAACTCCAAGATAAAAAAAATATCCCTAGACAATAAAAAGGCCAAGCCACTTGATGAGGTGATTTCATCTATCAAGTCAGCGGATGCAATAGTGATAGGTCCGGGAAGTTTATATACTAGCATTCTTCCAAACCTTTTGGTGGAGGGGGTAGTAGATGCACTTTCTACATCTAAGGCTCCGGTTATTTACCTATGTAATATAATGACCCAGCCAGGAGAAACCGACAATATGGACGTAGTAGACCATATAAGGGCCCTTATAATGCATGCTGGTGTCAACTTTATAGATTATGTTATAGTCAATAATGAGGAACTTCCTATGGGTGTATTCGAAAGGTATGCCAAGGATGGGGCTCAGATGGTTGTGCTTGACCATATTCAAAGGGAGAAGATAAAGAGCTTTAACATAAGCCTTAGGGAAGAAAAATTGATAGAGATAAAAAGCGGCTATATAAGACATGACTCTGAACTTGTGTCAAAGGTCGTTATAGATATATGTAATGAGATAAGGAATTAGTATTTTAACGTTTGATTTAAGGAGTGGTATGATGAGAGAAGAGGTAAGCGCAGGAGGAGTCGTCTTAGTAGGAAATGCTATTTTGCTACTTAAAAAATATAATGGTGATTGGGTACTTCCAAAGGGCAAGGTAGAGCCAGGAGAGACCCATGAAGAGACAGCCTTGAGAGAGGTAAAGGAAGAGACCGGTGTAAAGGCTAGCATCGACAAATATCTAGGAGAAATTCACTACACATACAAGGAAAATTGGGACCAGACAAAGTCAGTCCACAAGATGGTATATTGGTATCTAATGCATACTAAGAACATGGATACACAACCTCAGAGAGAAGAGGGATTTGTAGAAGCCAAGTTTGTCCATGTAGACAGGGTTGTAGATATGGCAAGATATGATGATGAAAAAGAGATCATAAAGGTAGCCTTAAAGGAAATAAAGAGGAAGTAAGAAGATGTCTTTTTCAACAGATGCAAAAAGTGAACTGACTAGGATAAAAAATGAGGACTTTAGGCTGGATAGGGCAGAGCTATCGGCAATAGTTAGGATGTCAGGATCCATACAACTGGCTGGTAATATGCAGTTGAGCCTAAAGATTACAACAGAACTAAATGCTATAGCTAGAAAGGTATTTAAGATTCTAAAAGACTCCTACAATATAAATACATCGATCACAGTAAACAAAAATCAAATGTTAAAAAAAACAAATAGCTATGTTTTGACGATTACACCAGAGATGGGGGCGGGTAAACTACTAGTTGATCTTGGCATAATAGACAATGAAAGGACATTCTTCCCTAAAAATGAGATATCGTCGAGGATAGTTTCAGAACCTGATGAAGCATATGCCTATCTCAGGGGGGCATTTTTGGGTGGTGGCTCAATAAATGATCCTGAAAAGAACTACCATATGGAGTTTGTATCAAACAGTGAAGACTATGCATTTGAGCTGAGTGATATGATCAATTCCATGGGATTTTCTAGTAAGATAGTGACTAGAAAGAACTACTATGTAGTATACTTAAAAGAGAGCGAACAGATCTCAGACCTTTTGACTTTTATAGGTGCTCATAAGGCTATGTTGTCACTACAAAATATAAAGATAATGAAAGAGATGAGAAACAACGTAAATAGGATAGTCAATTGTGAGACAGCCAACCTATCAAAGACAGTTGATGCAGCAGTCAAGCAGGTTGAGAATATACTTATAATACAAAAGACTATAGGAATAAAAAAACTGCCAGACAACCTTCAGGAGATAGCCCTATTGAGGCTAGAAAATGAAGATATAAGCCTTAAGGAACTAGGAGAGATGTTGAATCCACCGCTTGGCAAGTCTGGTGTCAACCACAGATTTAAAAAAATTGAAAAAATAGCTGACAGGTATAGAGACCAAGTCTCACCAGAAGATTTATTTTAGGCTGATACTTATGTCATCCATTATTATTAGGCTGAGAACCATATCTGATACTTATCAGAATTTGGTAATCAGCTATTTTTATTTATAAAATAGGAAAGGAGGATTATCATGGAGGAAAATAAAGATTTTTGTCACCTACACGTTCATACAGAATATAGCCTACTTGATGGATTTTCAAGGTTAGACAGGTTGATTCCTAGGCTAAAAGAGCTGGGCATGACTTCGTGTGCCATCACAGACCACGGCACTATGTTTGGTGCTATAGACTTCTATAAAAAGTGCAAAAAAGAAGGTATAAAGCCTATTATAGGGTGTGAGGTATATGTAGCACCTAGGACTCTTGACCAGAAGGATTCAGTATTGGACAAGTACTCTTCCCACCTGATATTGCTAGCTGAAAATAACGAGGGCTATGAGAACTTGATAAAGATAGTGTCAGACTCATATGTAGATGGATTTTACTACAAGCCTAGGACAGACAAGGACCAGTTGAGGAAGTATTCTAAGGGTATAATCTGCCTTTCTGCCTGCTTAAATGGGGAAGTAGCCAAGGCCTTACTAGCCAGAAACTATGAAAATGCATTAAACTACGCTGTAGAGTACAGGGATATATTTGGTAAAGATAATTTTTACCTAGAGATGCAGGACCACAAGCTGGCTGAAGACAAGGAAGTTAATGCAGGTCTTATTAAGATATCCAAAGAACTTGGAATACCCCTTGTAGCTACAAATGACGCCCACTATGTCTATAGGGAAGACTCTAAAATCCAGGATGTCTTGATGTGTATAGCCATGCAAAAGACCCTTGATGATCCTTCTAGGATGAAGTTTCCAAATGATGAGTTTTATATAAAGTCTAGGGAAGAGATGGAGGGCCTCTTCAAGTTTGTACCAGAGGCCATAGATAATACACTTGAGATAGCTAAAAGATGTAATGTTGAGTTCGATTTCAACAACTACCACATACCTACCTTCAAGGTGCCTGAAGGTTATACAGAGGAGTCCTACCTAAGGTATCTTTGCCAAAAGGGTCTAGAGGAGAGGTATGAAGATATCACTGACGAGATAAGAGACAGACTTGAATTTGAGATAAATACTATAGCGAATATGGGCTATATAGAGTACTTCTTGATAGTTTGGGACTTTATAAATTTTGCCAAAGAGAATAATATAATGGTCGGACCTGGTAGGGGATCTGCTGCGGGTTCTATAGTTGCCTATACCCTTAAGATAACGGATATAGACCCTATAAAGTACAACCTGCTTTTTGAACGTTTCCTAAACCCTGAAAGAGTTACCATGCCCGATATAGATATAGATTTTTGTTATAAGAGGCGTGAAGAAGTAATAGAATATGTCAAGAGAAAGTATGGATCAGACCACGTTGCCCAAATTATAACCTTTGGTACAATGGGGGCAAAGCTTGCTATAAGAGACGTAGGTAGGGTACTTGATATAGCCTACAATAAGGTCGATGCAGTTGCCAAGGAGATACCTTTTGAACTGAATATGACAATAGACAAGGCCTTTGATAAAAATCCTACCTTGACGGAAATGTATGAGTCTGACCAGGATGTAAAGGAAGTAATAGATGTATCAAGAAAGCTCGAAGGAATGGTAAGGCACGCTTCAACCCATGCCGCTGGGGTGGTTATATCAAAAAGACCAGTCCACGATTATGTACCGCTTTACAGGAACCAAGACTCCATTACTACCCAGTTTACAATGACTACTCTTGAAGAGCTAGGACTTCTAAAGATGGACTTTTTGGGTCTAAGAACCCTTACAGTTATAAGAGATGCCCTAGACCTTATAGAGATAAACAGGGAGGACAGGGGCTACACTGAAAAGATAGATTTTTCAAAGATGGACTACGATGATCCAAAGGTCTATGAGCTGCTTTCGTCAGGCAATACCCTAGGAGTCTTCCAGCTGGAAAGTTCAGGCATGAGAAACTTTATGAAGCAGTTAAAACCGGACTCATTTGAAGATATAGTTGCGGGTATATCCCTATTTAGACCGGGTCCAATGGATTCCATACCTAGGTATATCAGCTTTAAGAATAACCCTGAGGAGGCAACCTACCTACACGAAAAACTAAGGCCTATCTTGGAGGTTACATATGGTTGTCTAGTATATCAGGAGCAGGTTATGCAGGTGGTTAGAGAGCTTGCAGGTTACAGTTTTGGTAGAAGTGACCTTGTCCGCCGTGCCATGTCAAAGAAAAAGATGGATGTCATGGAAGAAGAGAGACAGTACTTTATACATGGTAAGTTTGACGATAAGGGAAATATCGAAATACCTGGCTGCATCAGAAACGGGGTACCAGAAGATATAGCCAACCAGATATTTGACGATATGATAGACTTTGCAAAGTACGCATTTAACAAGTCTCATGCAGCTGCCTATGGGGTGCTTGCCTATGAGACAGCCTATCTTAAGACCTACTATCCAGTTGAGTTTATGGCGGCTCTGATGACTTCTGTAATAGGCAACACAGACAAGGTCGTTGAATATATGAGAGAGTGTAGCAAGCTTGGTATAGAGGTATTGCCGCCGGATATCAACAGGTCATATTCAATGTTTTCAGTAGACAAGGGTCACATAAGATTTGGTCTTGTGGCAGTAAAGAATGTTGGAGCCAATGTGATTGACGGTATTGTAAAGGAAAGAGAAGAAGGCGGAGAATTTACGGACTTTGTAAATATGATAAAAAGACTCGACTCAAGGTTTACCAACAAGAGGGCGATTGAGAGCCTTATAAAATGTGGTGCCCTAGATTCACTTGGAGAGACAAGGGCTAGCCTATTATTATCTTTTGAAGATATACTGGACAGTGTCAGTAGGGACAAGAAAAGAAATGTAGAAGGGCAGATATCCTTGTTTGATATGGTGTCAGACCAGGGACAGGACCTAGGAATAATAGACAACACTAGCATCAAGCACTACGATGAGTTCAAGCAAAAAATCATTCTGGACATGGAAAAAGAAGTAATGGGTATGTATATATCAGGTCATCCCCTATCTGAATACGAGGACATCCTAGCCAGGAGGACATCTATAAACAACTTTAAGATCAAGGAACTAAAAGAAGATCCTAAATTACTGCAAGAACTAAACGACCAAGAGCATATAGTTGGCGGTATAGTCGTGTCATCTAGGTTGATGACTACAAAGAGAAATGAAATGATGGCCTTTGTAGAGATTGAAGATATATTTGGTAGTCTAGAAGTGGTTGTATTTCCCAAGACATACACAGAATATAAGTCCTTATTAAAAGAGGATAGTATAGTTCTCATAAATGGTAGGATGAGTATTAGAGAGGATGAAGATGTTTCAATCCTCGCTGGTCAGATAAAAGACATAACAGATGAAAGTGAGTTTGAAGACTCATATTCAAGTTCTAAGAAAAACACATACAAAAAAGAAGCTAGACCTAGTCTTGAAGCTACAGGAAAGAAGCTTTTTATCAGGGTGAATAGCATGAAAAATACAGACCTTATCAATTCTATCTACAGGGTTATAATGAAGCACCAAGGATTAGACAAGGTGGTTATTTTCCCTGAAGATGAAAATATAGGGGATAAGAAAAAGACCTACCAACTGTCTGAAATGGGTGTTTACGCCGATGATAAACTAAGAAGTGACCTTGAAGAGATAATAGAAAAATTTAATATAGTAATCAAGTAAAGTCAAAAAACCAGTATTTATCAAAGGAGTATCCCGATTTATATGTTTAAGCTATTGATGTGTGTTAAATATATTGAAAATAGTAGCTTTTAAAATTCAAGCTATCAGTAAAATTATAAAAAAAATATAACTGAAACGTCTATTTTGTGGTATAATACAAGAAAAGAACGTTTCAGTTTTTTTTTGGAGTTTATGGGATAAAATTTGTACACTTGGGATTATAAACGACCCGACCTAAGGATCATTTAATTTTAATAGGTCTTAAATTTAAATTTTAGCCTAAGATAGATCGAATTAGTGTATTAATTTATTATAGAAGGTAAATGAAATAAGCGTGTTAGGAGGAAAGTCATGAAAAGTTTAGCCGTATTAACAAGTGGTGGAGATGCACCAGGTATGAATGCTGCTATCAGAGCAGTAGTCAGAACAGCAATATACTATGGATATAAGGTATATGGTATAGAAAGAGGATATAAGGGACTATTAGAAGAAGAATTTATAGAAATGGACCTTTCATCAGTTGGTGATATCATCCAGAGGGGTGGTACTATACTGAAATCTTCAAGATGCAATGAATTTAAGACAGCAGAAGGAAGAGAAAAGGCTGCAAAGATACTAAAGAAAAAGGGAGTAGAGGCCCTAGTAGTAATAGGTGGAGATGGATCATTTAACGGAGCCAACCTACTTAGTGAATTGGGTGTATCAACTATTGGAATACCGGGTACAATAGACAATGACTTGGCCTACACTGATTATACAATAGGTTTTGACACAGCAAGTAATACAATAATAGATGCAATAAGTAAGATAAGGGATACATCATCTTCTCATGAAAGAATAAATATAATAGAAGTAATGGGTAGAAACTGTGGAGACCTTGCCCTATATGCAGGTGTTGCAGGTGGTGCCGAATCTATAGTAGTACCTGAGGTACATATAGATAGAGAAGAGATAGTAAAGAGAATTAGAACAACACAAAAAAGAGGTAAGAAGCATAGTATCATAGTCCTTGCAGAGGGTGCAGGAGACTTCGTTGATGGAGCTATTGGACTAAAGAATGCCCTAGTTGAAAAAGATCATGCAGACGTTAGAGTTACAGTTCTTGGACATGTTCAAAGAGGTGGATCTCCATCATCTTTTGATAGACTTCTAGCAAGTAAGATGGGGAACAAGGCAGTAGAACTATTGATAGAAGGTAAGACTGCAAGAGTTGTAGGTATAAGAGATAACAAAATAATAGATATGGATATCAAGGAAGCACTTTCTTTACCAAAGGAATTTGATGTAGAAACATATGAAATGGCCAAGGTCCTATCTATATAGTAATTTAGGTGGTAGACATAGGTCAGAAGTATTGTTTAATATATGTATATAAAAATAAGTAAGTGATAAGGGGTGGAGTAAATGATAAACAAGAAGACAAAGATAGTTTGTACAATGGGTCCTTCAACAGACTCAGACGATATACTAAGAGAACTTATTTTAAATGGATTAAATGTATGTAGATTCAATTTCTCACATGGTTCACATGAAGAACATAAGGAGAGAATGGACCGTACAAAGAGAATTAGAAAAGAATTAAATGCTCCAGTAGCAATCCTACTAGATACAAAGGGTCCAGAAATAAGGACAGGTGACTTTGAAGAACCAATTGAGCTAGTTGAAGGCGACAAGTTCGTAGTTACAATGGATGACTGTGTTGGTAACAGAGAAAGATGTACAGTATCTTATAAGGATATGGCTAAGGACCTAAAGGTAGGAGACACAATCCTAATAGATGACGGTCTAGTATCATTAAAGGTTGTAGAAATATCAGGACAGGATATAATTACAAGAGTAGAGAATTCAGGTAAGGTATCTTCTAAGAAGGGTGTAAATCTTCCGGGAGTAGAAGTAAATCTTCCAGCCATTACTGAAAAGGATAGGGAAGATATAGAGTTTGGTATCGAACAGGGTATAGACTTTATAGCTGCTTCATTTGTAAGAAAGGCTGCTGACGTACTTGAAATAAGAAAGATATTAGAAGAAAAGGGAGCAACTGACATCCAGATATTCTCAAAGATAGAGAGTCAAGAGGGTGTAGACAATATAGATGCAATTATCCAGGTATCAGACGGTATCATGGTAGCAAGAGGAGATATGGGTGTTGAGATACCTAGTGAAGAGGTGCCAATCGTTCAGAAGATGATCATATCTAAGTGTAATGAGCTTGCTAAGCCAGTAATAACAGCTACACAGATGATGGACTCAATGATCAGAAACCCAAGACCAACAAGAGCTGAGGTAACAGACGTTGCCAACGCTATATATGATGGTACAGATGCTATCATGCTATCAGGTGAAACAGCTGCTGGTAAGTACCCAGTTGAAGCTGTAAAGGCTATGAACAGAATAGCTATTAGAACAGAAGAAACACTAGATTATTCAAATATTAGAGGATATTCAAACTGCGTAAACGGAGTAACTGTTACAGATGCTATATCACACGCTACTTGTACAACAGCTCTAGACTTAGAAGCTAGTGCTATCATAACTTGTACATCTTCAGGATATACAACTAGAATGGTGTCAAAGTTTAGACCTAAGGCACCTATCATAGCTGCAACAGCTGACGAAAGAGTAATGAGAAGAATGTCACTTACTTGGGGAGCCTACCCAGTATTATATAGACTATCTAAGAGCACTGACGAAGTGATTGACGAAGCTATAGAAGCGACTCAGGAAGCTGGCTATGTAAATGCAGGCGACCTAGTTGTTATCACGGCAGGTGTTCCAGTTGGTAAGACAGGAAAGACTAATCTTATCAAGGTATCTACAATAACTGAATTCATCGGAAGAGGTGTAGGTGTCGGAAGAGGTGTTGTCGAAGGTAAGGTAAGAGTAGTCAACCCAGGTGAAGAAGTAGATTTCAACGAGGGAGACATCCTAGTTACAGTAGGAACTGACAAGCAGATGGTTAAGTATATTGAAAAAGCTTCTGCAGTAGTAACTGAGACTGGTGGAATGACATCTCATGCAGCAATTGCGGGTATCAACCTAGGTGTACCTGTAGTAGTGTCAGTACAGGGTGTTACAAGCAAGGTTAAGACTGGTGATGTGATTAAGGTAGAGACTGCTATCGGGACTATTACTAGGGCTTAGTTAAAAGTTAATAATAGGTAAGGGTGTTATGTCTGGTTTTATAACTGGTCGATATTTTTGATACATCATATGCTTGGGTCATTAAAAATCCAATCGTTCACTGCGTTCAGTGGATTTTTGGCCATGACTCTTCGCATTGATGTATGGTAAAAATATCTCTATGTTATTTCAACCAGACATAGCACCCTTTTTCGTGTTGGTGATTGGTAGTGTGTATAGATGTTGTAGTATATCCCTGTCGGGAGCCTGTGTAGGTATGGTTTAGTATGTCTCTGTCTGGAGCCTATGTAGAGATGTGTTGTAGTGTGTCCCTGTCGGGAACATGTGTAGGTATAGTGTAGTGTGTCTCTGTCGTGAGCCTGTGTAGGTAGTTTTAGTGTGTCCTTATCGGGAGCCTGTATAGGTAATTGATGTGAAATCCATTCGGGGTAAATTGAATAGTTTGAGCTATAGGTGCAGGAATAAAATAGATTATTATAAATTAATGGTATTGTATATGATATAATATAGGGTGATAAAAAATTGGAAATTAGATTTTGTGTTAAATAGATTATTATAATAGGATGGTGGAAGTGTGTTAGAAAAGGGAAAAAAATATGAATGTAATATAGTAGATATGGGGCAGAATGGTGTCGGCATAGGAAAGCATGATGGATTTACTGTATTTGTGGATGGTGCATTACTTGGGGAAACTGTGGATGTTAAGATCACAAAGTCCAAGAAAAAGTATGCTGAGGGTGTGATATCCAAGGTTAAGGAAAAATCTCCTCATAGGGTTGAGAGGGTCTGTAATCCTAAGTATAGCCAGTGTGGTGGTTGCCAGATTCAGGAGTTGGATTATAAAAAGCAGCTGGAGTTAAAGACTAATATTGTAAGAGAGGACCTAAGAAGGATTGGTGGTCTTGAAGACGTTGAAGTTCTAGATGCTATAGGTATGGAGAATCCTTTTAGGTATCGTAACAAGGCCCAGTTCCCTGTTAGGTTGGAGAATGGCAAGGTCAAGATTGGTTTCTATAAAAAGAAGAGTCACGACATTATAGATGTGGATAAGTGTGTAATTCAAGATGTAAAGAATGATGAAATTATTGAAATAATAAGAGACTATATTGCTGAGGAAAATATCAGTATCTATGATGAAAAGTCTCATAGTGGTGTCTTAAGGCATATTGTTACTAAGTGCGGATTTACAAGTGGTCAGGTTATGGTTGTCCTAGTTGCTACTGAGGATAGGTTTAAAAATATAGATAAACTAGTTGGAAAATTAAAGGAAAGTATTGAAGGATTTACTAGTTTGGTGGTGAATATAAATAAGGACAGGACTAATGTGATACTTGGTAGGAAGAATATCAACAAGTTTGGTGATGGTAAGATAGTAGATAATATTGGTGATTTGAAGTTCGAGATTTCTCCGCTGTCATTTTTCCAAGTAAACCCAGTTCAGACGGAGGTCCTGTATAATAAGGCTCTTGAATTTGCAGACTTAAAAGAGGGTGACAGGGTATTTGATGTCTACTGTGGCATTGGATCTATTTCTCTTTTCTTGGCCCAAAAGGCTGAGTTTGTATATGGGGTCGAGATAGTTGAGGATGCTATCAAGGATGCTATGATAAATGCAAAGCTTAATGGTATGGACAATCTGGAGTTCTTTGTTGGTAAGGCTGAGGAAGTGGTGCCTGAGATCTACAAGCAGGGTAAGAGGGCCAATGTTGTAGTGGTCGACCCTCCAAGAAAGGGCTGTGATGAGAAGGTTCTTGATACTATTGTTGAGATGGAGCCTGAGAGGGTTGTGTATGTGAGTTGTAATCCTAGTACGCTGGCTAGGGACTTGAGGTATCTGGAGGACAGGGGGTACAGGTGCGAGAAGGTGCAGCCTGTTGACTTATTTGCTCACTCAGTTCATGTGGAGTGCATAGCGTTGATACAAAGAGTGAAATCGTGAAAATCCTGCATTTTAAGCAGTTTTACAAACATTATGTATTTGTAGAAGACGGAGAGGGAGGACGAAAAAAAGTCTTAAAAAATTATATGGATCTGAATGTTTGCATTGATATGGTGTGTGGAGATACAAAGAATGTTTTTGAAAGTGAGGAATAAGAAATTATGAGATGGATAATAAAAATAATCTTATTCCCAATTAGCTTGGTGTTAAGTATCCTCACAGCATTTCTGACATTTCTACTTGGTATCGGAACAGCCCTACTATATTTGCTGATGATGTTTTGTATATTTGGAGCAATTGCATCTTTTCTGCAAAAAGAAGTTACCATCGGAATAGAAGCATTGATTATTGGATTCTTAGTTAGTCCATACGGAATACCGATGGTTGGTGCAACTGTTATAGCTTTTTTACAAGGTATCAATGAGGCAATAAAATCAATCTAAAAAATTTCATAAAAATGGTTACCAAAGGCGATAGATGAAAAAACTATCGTCTTTTTCTTTGCAAATTTTTAAGGAGGGAGGTGATCTTGCATGGACTTTGACTATTTCTATAACAGAGAAGCAGAGCGATTTAACTTTCTGAAAGTGCCTGAAATATTAGTAGACGGAGAAGAATTTAAGGGACTGTCTGCTGAAGCCATTATCCTATACTCCATGCTTTTGAAACGCACAGGAATGTCCTTTAAGAATAACTGGGTGGACAAGGAAGGCAGAGTATTTATCTATTTTACTGTTGAAGAAATTATGAGAAGAAGAAATATCTCAAAGCCTACTGCCATAAAAACATTGGACGAGTTAGACAGCAAAAAAGGAATAGGACTGATTGAAAGAGTAAGGCTTGGACTTGGTAAGCCGAATGTCATTTATGTCAAAGACTTTATGAGCATAATAGCGGTAAAAGAAAATGACTTTCAGAAGTCAAAAAACTTAACTTCAGAAGTAAGAGATTTTAACCTCAGAAGTAAAGAAAATGAACTTCAGGAAGTTCAAAATGTTGACTCTAACTATATAGAGAATAATAAGAGTAAGTATAGTAAGAGAGAATATAGTTTTGGGAAAAGCGGACTTGGAACATTTCAAAATGTCTTTTTAAAGGACGAAGACATAGGAGAATTACAAATAAAAATGGCAGGAGAGCTTGATAACTACATTGAGAGATTATCAACCTATCTTCAAAGTACTGGAAAGACATATAAAGACCATAAAGCAACAATTCTTTCTTGGTTTTATAAAGATCAGGGAAGTAAGAAAAAAACCAATATCCCTACATGGGAGGAATATAACAAGGGAGTACATTTATGATTAAAGAATTAGAGAAAGTGATGATAGAAGATGTGGAATACAGCTTCAATCCTGAAAAAGAATACATCAAAGACGGACACGCCTACTGTAAAGTGTGCCATGAAAGAAAAGATGGAAAAGCATTAGACTTTTTCGGAAAGCAGATGATATTTAAGACAGCTTGTAAATGCGATAGAGATAGAGAAGCAAAAGAAAAAGAAAGACAAAAGCAGCTTGAAATCGAGAGATTAAAAAGTATCTGCTTCACATCCATGATTCAATGGGCATATACATTTGAAAACTATCAGGGAAAAGAAAATCAGAGTCTTATCATCGCAAAGAATTTTGTAAAAGATTACGAATTGATGAAAAAAGAAAACATCGGACTCTTGTTTTATGGTTCGGTGGGTAGCGGAAAGACCTATCTTGCCTGCTCTATTGCCAATGCACTGATTGAACAGTATCAGATAAGCGTTAAGATTAGAAACTTTTCACAGATAATCAACGAACTGCAAAAAGGCGGATTTGACCTTGATAAAAACGCATATATAGAATCCCTTGTAAACACTTCCGTTCTCATCTTAGATGATTTAGGAATTGAAAGAGATACAAGCTATGCAAAAGAGCAGGTATATAACATTGTGAATAACAGATACCTAAAGCACAAGCCAACAATCTTTACCACAAATCTTTCATACAGCCAAATTGAAAACTGTACGGAGAGTGTGGAATACCAAAGAATTTACTCAAGAATTATAGAGATGTGTATTCCTGTGATGGTACTTGGTGAAGATTACAGGAAAGTTATTCAGGAAGAAAAATTAAAGAGGAATAAAGAAAGATTACTGACGGGAGGTGAGAGAACTTGATCAATGAAGAAATCGCAAGAAAAACGCTGAATATGGAAGTGAAAGCCGGAAAAGTAACAGCAAAACTTCTTTTGACTTTACTCAAGAAATTGATGAAAGAGGCTGAGAAACTCGGAGGACTTGAAAAGCTGGTTAATGCTAACGGAAATGAAGTAAAGCTAAAAGATATGGTAAAAAAGGGACAGCTTGAAGAAATTCCGGTAGAAGAAGCAGAGCTTAAAGAACTTAAAAAGGAACTTAATCGGTATGGGGTAAAGTTTTCGGTGATGAAAGATAAAGAAAGCGGTAAATACTCCGTATTCTTTCAGGCAAAAGACATGAAAGTAATGGATAAAGCCTTTAAGCACGCTCTTTTGGAATCAGAAAAGAAAACGGAAAGGAAAGAGTCCATTCACAAAAATATTGAGAAGTTCAAGGAGATGGCAAAGAACACTGTTTCTAAAGATAAAGTCAAGAATAAACAAAAGGAGCAGAGCCTATGATAGATAAGATACTAAAAGACATCAAAGGCTTATTCAAAGTGCAAGATAAGGCAAAGTTTCTAAAGCAGAATATTCCCTATCTTGCATTTTTCTATGTTGGCAATATCTTTTCTCATCATGTAAGAGCCTATACAGGCGGCGATGTGATAGACAAAATCTTTCAAGGAATATTAGAGCTTAATACCATGAGCTTTATTCCAAGTATTCATGTGGCTGATATTTTAATGGGCGTAGGAGTGGCAGCTATAATTAAATTTATTGTCTATACCAAAGGGAAAAATGCTAAAAAGTTCAGACAGGGGAAAGAGTATGGATCAGCCCGATGGGGAACGAGAAAAGATATAGAGCCGTATGTGGATGAAAAGTTCCAAAACAATATCTTGCTTACTCAAACAGAGCGATTAACCATGAATGGCAGACCGGCAAATCCAAAGTATGCAAGAAATAAGAATGTACTTGTTATTGGTGGTTCTGGCTCCGGAAAGACGAGATTTTATGTAAAGCCAAACCTAATGCAAATGCACTCGTCATATTGTGTTACAGATCCTAAAGGAACGATAGTCATTGAGTGTGGCAAGATGCTTGAAGATAATGGCTATGAGATAAAAATCTTAAATACCATCAACTTCAAAAAGAGTATGAAGTACAATCCCTTTGCCTATCTCAGAAGTGAAAAAGACATCCTCAAATTAGTGCAGACAATCATTGCAAACACTAAGGGTGAAGGGGAAAAGGCAGGTGAGGATTTTTGGGTGAAAGCCGAGAAACTCTACTATACGGCTTTGATAGGTTATATTTTTTATGAAGCTCCAAGAGAAGAAAAGAACTTTGCAACACTACTGGATATGATAGATGCTTCAGAAGTCAGGGAAGATGATGAAACATATATGAATCCCATTGATAGACTATTTGAAGCATTGGAAAAGAAAGAGCCTACGCACTTTGCGGTAAAGCAATATAAGAAATACAAACTTGCTGCTGGAGTAATAGAATTAAGGAGAACACTTAATCACTATTTTAGTGAAATATGTACTTCTTAATTCTTTTTTTATTGAAAAATTAAGAGAAAGGGGGTAAAAATGAGGAATTTTGAAAAGATAACAGCACTCTATGAGAGATTAAGTCGTGATGATGAACTGCAAGGAGAGAGTAACTCTATCATCAATCAGAAAAAAATATTGGAAGAATACGCAAGCAAAAATAATTTGTCAAACATCATTCACTTTACAGATGATGGAATCAGTGGAACGCAGTTTGACAGACCGGGATTTATGGCAATGATGAACGGAGTCAATCAAGGAAATATTGGTTGTATCATTGTAAAAGATATGAGCAGACTTGGCAGAGATTATCTCAAAGTCGGTCAATGTATGGAGATACTAAGACAAAAGGGCGTAAGACTAATCGCTATCAATGACAATGTAGATAGTTTTTACAGAGAAGATGATTTTACCCCTTTTAGAAATATCATGAACGAATGGTATGCAAGAGATACATCAAGAAAAATCCAATCGACTTTCAGGTCAAAAGGCGAAAGTGGGAAACATACTGCAAGTACACCGCCTTATGGCTATATCAAAGATGAAAAAGATAAAAACAAGTGGATAGTAGATGAAAAAGCAGCAGAGATAGTAAGGCGAATATTTAACCTGACCATGCAAGGAAATGGTCCGTATCGAATAGCAAAGATATTGGAGAGTGAAAAAGTAGATATACCAGCCTATCATCAACAGAAATTAGGCTATGGACTATATCAAAGCAAAAACTTTGAACATCCCTATCGTTGGTGCAGCTCAACCATAGCAAGCATTTTAAAGAAACAGGAATACTTGGGACATACAGTCAATTTCAAAACAAGAAAACACTTCAAGGACAAGAAAAGCAAATATGTATCCGAGGATAACTGGCTTATTTTTGAAAATACACACGAGCCAATTATAGATCAAGAAACCTTTGACAATGTGCAAAGGATAAGAGGAAATGTAAAAAGGTATCCTGACGGTTGGGGAGAATATCACCCACTCACAGGACTGATGTATTGTGCAGATTGTGGAAGTAAAATGTATGTTCATAGAACAAGCAATTACAAAAATATACCCTATTACACTTGCAGTGCCTATACTAAAACACCTTGTGGCATGCTTTGTCCATCAGCACACAGAATAAAAGCGGAAGTAGTCTTAAATTTAATACAAGACACACTAAAAGATATTAAAAAATACCTTGATGAAGATAATGAAGCCTTTATCTGTTCCATTCAAAATGAAATGGAAGAAAAAGAAAAAATAGAGATAGAAAAGAAAAAGGTAAGATTAACGGAAAGCCAAAACAGACTTAGGGAACTCGAACGACTTATGTGCAGAATTTACGAAGATATGATCCTTAACAAAATACCAAATAGCAGATATGAGATACTAAACAATCAATATGAAACAGAGCAGATAACTTTAAGCAAAGAGATCAAAGATTTAGAGCAGCAGGTATCAAGATATGAAAAAGAAACAGACAGAGCAAGAAAATTTATATCTCTTATCAGTCGTTATGAAAACTTTGATGAACTTACAACTACAATGATAAATGAGTTTGTAGAAAAGATTATCGTACATGAAAGAGATAGAAAAGGAAGTCAGACATCAAAGCAAAAGATAGAAATTTACTTTAATTTCATAGGTAATTACGAACTACCACAGGCGGAGTTAAGCGAAGAAAAAAAACAAAAAACTTGAGGAAAAAGAAAGAAAAATCGAAGAAAGAAAAGACAAGCTACATCAAAATTACCTAAAGCGTAAAGCGAGTGGAAAACAGAAAGAGTATGAAGATAAATATAAGGCAAGAAGAGAACAGAAGAAACAGGAGAAAATAAAGGTTTTGAAAAGAGTGGGGATACCGGTGAGTGAGTATATAAAAACAAATATTTAAATCTATCTTGACAAATATTGAATTTTAATTTATTATTAAATGTAGATTCAGTATTGGAATAGAAAGAGGTGTGCTATGGCACAAGTATTAAAAGAAGAAGTTAGAAATAGAATACTCGAAGCAGCAGAAAAAGTATTTTATAAAAAGGATTATAGAGGTGCCAAATTAACAGAAATTGCAAAAGAAGCAGATATTCCTGTGGCACTAATTTATACCTATTTCAAAAATAAGGCAGTTTTGTTTGATGCAGTAGTAAGTTCTGTTTATATAAACTTCGAGTCAGCTTTTAATGAGGAAGAATCTTTGGAAAAAGGTTCTGCTTCTGAAAGGTTTGATGAAGTTGGAGAAAATTATATTCATGAACTTTTAAAAGATCGTAAGAAGTTAATTATTTTAATGGATAAAAGCTCAGGTACAAAGCATACAGAAGCAAAACAAAAACTCATATCGCAAATGCAGGTTCATATTGAAGTAAGTTTAAAAAGACAATCGAAACAGGAATATGATCCAATGCTTGCCCATATTTTAGCCAGTAACTTTACAGAGGGACTTCTTGAAATAGCAAGGCATTATCAAAGTGAAAAGTGGGCAAAAGATATGCTAAAACTTATTGCAAAGTGTTATTACAAGGGAGTGGAATCATTGTAAGTTGATTTGATATTTAAATGCGATAAATTTAAATTTTTGGAGGAGATATTTTGAAGATATATAAAGATAAAGAAGAACTGAAATCTGAGATAAATAAAAGTTTTGAAAAGTATATTTCTGAATTTGATATTATTCCTGAATCTCTCAAAGATAAGAGAGTCCCTGAAGTTGACAGAACACCAGCAGAAAATCTTGCTTATCAACTCGGATGGACAACATTAGTTTTGAAATGGGAAAAAGATGAGAAAAACGGTTTTGAAGTAAAGACACCGTCGGATATGTTTAAATGGAATCAACTTGGAGAATTATATCAGTGGTTTACCGATACTTATGCTCATTTATCGATAGAAGAATTAAAGAAACGATTGAAAGAAAATATTATATCTATCTATACAATGATTGATACACTAAGTGAAGAAGAATTATTTCAACCGCATATGAGAAAATGGGCTGATGAAGCTACTAAAACAGCGACATGGGAAGTTTATAAGTTTATTCATGTTAATACGGTTGCCCCTTTTGGAACGTTTAGAACTAAGATTAGAAAATGGAAAAAGATTGTGCTATAATTTTTGATTTGCTGATACAGTAATTTAAAAAAATATAGTGATCGGATAAAATAGACTTTGCGTAATCAGCAAAGTCTTACTTTAAACCTTAATACTGAATTAAAATTCAATATTATTCAATTTTGAAAGGAGAGTTGTTCATGCCGGAAAAAGAATTAAGGAAAAAAGTGATTGGGAAAAATAGTTTATCCAATTCACTTCTTGCTTTAAAAATAGTATTTGATTTGATACCACAAATCTTACTTGTATATTTGATTAGTTCTTTAATCACAAACAATATTAACGAAGGTAATTTAAAGTATATATTCTTGGGAATCTTTATATCGTTTGTATTAAAAGGAGTGTTTTATTATTTTGCAACAAAGGTTGCCCATGAGAAAGCATACGAAAAATTAACAGAACTTAGGTTAGATATTATCGGTCATCTGAAAAAACTAAGTTTGGGATTCTTTAAAGAACATAATACAGGAGAGCTTACCAACATTGTTCAACATGATGTAGAGCAAGTGGAAGTATACCTTGCCCATGGTCTTCCTGAAATAATGGCAGTTACACTTCTGCCTACCATTATTTTTGTAGCTATGATTTTTGTGGATTGGCGTCTTGCTCTTGGGATGATTGCCGGAGTTCCACTCATGTATTTGGTAAAAGTTCTTTCACAGAAAACAATGGATAAAAACTTTGCGATTTACTTCAATCATGAAAACAGAATGAGAGAAGAGCTAATGGAATATGTAAAAAATATTTCTGTGATTAAGGCTTTTGCTAAAGAAGAGGAAATTAGTGAAAGAACATTAAAAACGGCAAGAGAATATATTTACTGGGTTAAAAAGAGCATGGGGATGGTTACAATTCCAATGGGACTCATTGACATATTTATGGAAATTGGAGTGGTTATTGTCATGATTTTGGGAAGCATATTTCTTTATCATGGAAATATTACAACGCCTAATTTTATCCTTGCCATTATTTTATCGTCTGCTTTTACTGCTTCTATAAGTAAGACAGCTACATTGCAACATTTTTCTATTGTGTTTAAGGAAGCGTTAAAGGCGATAGGGAAAGTATTAACAGTTCCACTTCCAAACAAAAAGACAGAACAAGGTTTAGAATTTGGAAACATAGAATTTAAAGATGTGAATTTTGCATACGGAAAAGATAGCTTTGAGCTTAAAAATATCAATTTGAATTTTAAGAAAAATAGTTTGAACGCCTTTGTAGGAGCAAGCGGTTGTGGAAAGAGTACGGTATCTAATTTGCTTATGGGATTTTGGGATGCAGATGAAGGACAAATACTGATAAATGGAAAAGATATAAAAGAATATAGTCAAGAAAATATCTCAATGCTGATTGGTAGTGTGCAACAAGAAGTTATCCTTTTTGACTTAAGTATTTTTGAAAATATAGCAATTGGAAAACTAAATGCAACAAAAGAAGAAGTCATAGAAGCTGCTAAAAAAGCAAGATGCCATGATTTTATTTCAGCATTGCCAAATGGATATGAAACACGAGTAGGTGAAATGGGAGTTAAGTTATCCGGTGGAGAAAAACAAAGAATCTCTATAGCAAGAATGATACTGAAAAATGCACCGATTTTAATATTAGATGAAGCAATGGCGGCTGTTGATAGTGAAAATGAAAGACTTATCGGCGAAGCAATTGACGATTTAAGCAAGGATAAAACCATCATTACAATTGCTCATCATCTAAATACGATTAGAGATTCAGACCAAATTATTGTTATGGATAAGGGTGTTGTTCTTGATGCAGGAAGCCATGAAGAGCTGATGAAAAGATGTGATTTTTATAAGGATATGGTTGAAGCACAGAACAAGGTAGATAGATGGAATTTGAAAGAGGTGGTAACAGAAAATGTTTAGAGAAATGTTAAAACTACTTACAAAAACTGGCAAGAGAGATTTGATTATATCGAGTGTATTCTTTGCCCTTTATGGACTAAGCTCCATAGCTATGATTGTGATCGTATTTTCTATACTGTTCCAAATATTCGATGGAACGAGCTTAGCAAGTCTATATAAATATTTTATTGCGATTGGATTACTTGTAGTGTTCAAAGGTATTTGTAATATGGTTGCAGATATGAAAAAGCATAGTGCAGGTTTTGATATTGTTCAGCAAATCAGAGAACGCATGATTATCAAATTAAAAAAATTCAGCTTAGGATTTTATACCAACGAAAGACTGGGCGAGATCAATACAATTTTACACAAAGATGTTGATAATATGTCCCTTGTTGTAGGACACATGTGGTCAAGAATGTTTGGTGATTTTTTGATAGGTGCAGTCGTATTTGTTGGTCTTGCAAGTATTGATTTCAAACTTGCTATTATTATGGCTGTATCTGTTCCGATTGCACTTATCTTTCTATATCTGACAATTAAGCAATCTGAAAAAATAGAAAATCAGAACAACTCAGCACTTCTTGATATGGTTAGCTTATTTGTTGAATATGTTAGAGGAATACCTGTACTAAAGAGTTTTTCAAACAATAAGAGCTTAGATAATGAGCTTATGAACAAAACGAAAAAGTTCGGAGAAACAAGTAAAGCAGCTTCAAGATTCAAGGCAAAACAGTTATCTATATTTGGTTTTTTACTGGATATTGGATATTTAGTTCTTTTAATTGCAGGAGCAATACTTGTTATAAAGGGAAATCTCGATGTGCTTAATTTTATTATCTTTGCGGTAATTTCAAAAGAGTTTTATAAGCCGTTCGCTTCTATGGAACAACACTATATGAACTATGTTTCGGCGGTAGATAGTTACGAAAGACTTTCAAGAATTTTATATGCAGATGTAATCCCGGATAAAGTGAATGGAATTGTTCCGAAAGATAATGATATAGCTTTTGATAACATTGGATTTTCCTATGAAAAAGATGAATTTAAAATGGAAAAATTGAGCTTTTCTATTGCTGAAAAAACAATGACAGCCTTAGTTGGAGAATCAGGTAGTGGAAAGACCACTATAACCAACTTACTTCTAAGATTTTATGATGTGCATAAAGGAAAAATTACACTCGGAGGAATTGATATAAGGGATATTCCTTATGATGAGCTTTTAGACCGTATTAGCATTGTCATGCAGAATGTTCAATTGTTTGATAACACGATTGAAGAAAATATCAGAGTAGGTAAAAAAGGAGCTACAAAAGAGGAAATCATTGAAGCTGCAAAGAAAGCAAGAATACATGATTTCATTATGAGTTTACCAAAAGGTTATGAAACTGATATTGGCGAAAATGGAGGAATTTTATCAGGTGGACAAAGACAAAGAATATCTATTGCAAGAGCTTTTCTAAAAGATGCACCGATTTTAATTCTTGATGAAATGACAAGTAATGTTGATCCTGTAAATGAATCTTTGATACAGGATGCTATTACAGAACTTGCAAAGAATAGAACTGTACTTGTAGTGGCTCATCATTTAAAAACAATTCAAAAAGCTGACCAAATTCTCATATTTCAAAAAGGAAATTTACTTGAAAAAGGAAAGCATGGTGAACTTCTTGCAAAAAATGGTTACTACACAAAATTATGGAAAGCTCAGTATGAGGTATAACCATGATTTTGCTAAAAAATGTTTATTATGAATGGGAAGATGGACGAACTGCTTTAAAAAATGTCAATCTTGAAATTAGAAAAGGTGAATTTGTTTTAATTTCAGGGAAAAGTGGAAGTGGTAAAAGTACTCTTGGAAGTGTGATGAATGGTCTTATTCCACATTATTACAAAGGCAAAATGAAAGGGGAAGCCTTTGCGTCCGGAAAAGATATAAGCAAATTATCGCTTCATGAAATAGGGCGTATTGTAGGTACTGTATTTCAAGATCCAAGAAGTCAATTTTTCACGACAACGACAGATGAAGAAATAGCTTTTGGGCTTCAAACTATCTGCAAATCAAGATATGAAATCAAACAGAGAGTAGAAGAAGTATATGCAGAGCTGGATATTGAGGAACTGAAAGGAAAATCTGTTTTTGAATTATCAAGCGGGCAGAAACAAAAGATAGCTATTGCAAGCATCTATGCAATGAATCCGAAAGTTTTAATTTTAGATGAGCCTTCAGCAAATTTGGATATGAAAGCAACATTTGACCTATTTTTAATTTTGGAAAAATTAAAGAAAAAGGGAACAACTGTTGTTCTAATTGAACATCGTTTGTACTATGTAAAATCTTTATTTGACCGTTTTCTTTTGGTTAAAGATGGAGAGATTGCACAGGACTTGAGTCGGGAAGAAGTTATCCATCTTGAAGGGAAGTTTTGGGATGATAATGGACTAAGAACTCTTGAATTAAAAGAATACAGGATAAGTGAGAAGAAAGATTTATATCAATTAAATGATGAAAGTATCAGTGGGAAAGGCTTGAAATTTTGTTACCCAAGTGCAACTAAGGTTGGAAATAAGCAAAATCAATACATCTTAAATCATCTTGATTTCAATATGGAGTGCGGAATAGCCATTGGTCTTATCGGCTTAAATGGTACCGGAAAAACTACCTTTGCAAGAGTGATTTCAGGACTTGAGAAGATAAAAGAGGGGAAGATATGGACGGGGAAAGATAATTCGCTTAATCATAAAGATTTAATGGATATGTCATATTTTGTCTTTCAAGATTCAGACTATCAGTTGTTTTCGGAAAGTGTACTTGATGAAATGCTGCTTGGTATTTCAAGTAAAGATAAAAAAGAAAATACTCAAAAGGCAAAGTCTATTTTGAATGTACTTGGCTTAGATAAATACATTGATAAGCATCCGTTTGCTTTATCAAGAGGAGAAAAACAAAGACTCACAATAGCTTGTGGAATGATGAAACAGGCAAAAGTTTTTATCTATGATGAACCAACATCAGGTTGTGATAAAGACTCAATGCTTTCAGTGGCAAAATTAATTGAAGAACAATTAAAAAATGGAACAACAGTTTTGGTGATAAGTCATGATTTTGAGTTTTTAGCGAACACAGTGAGTAAGCTCTGGGTAATGGGAGATGGAAAAATAGAAAGTGTTTTGAATATGAGTGAAAGTAATAAAATTCTCATATTGGACAAGATGAGAGGAGGTAGATAACTTGATGGATAGAAAAACAGTCGATCCGAGAATAAAACTTACTCTACTTCCAATTGTTGGATTTACGAGCTTTTTTATAAGCGATACAATTCTACTTTTCGGACTGATTCTCTTTGCCTTTTTTCTGTATGTATACAGCAGTATGTGGAAAAGAGCATTACGCTTTATTTTGTTTTTTGTGATTTTATACTGCATAGAGTTATGGCTTGGAAAGTTTTGTGAAGCAAGTATCGTATTTGCAATATATATGTTTATTTACTTTGCATCAAGGATGACCTTAATTGCTATGTTTGGTGGATATATAACAAAGACTACAAGTGTAAGTGAAATGCTTGAAGCATTAAATAGAATGAAAGTACCAAGAAGCATTGGTATACCTTTTAGTGTTTTGCTTAGGTTTGTACCAACTATAAAAATAGAACTCAAGGCATTAAAAGAGAATATGAAGATTCGAGGAATCGTAACAAGTAGATTTTTTCCCTTGCTACATCCAATTAAATATATTGAATATACGCTTGTTCCGCTTTTAATGAGAATGATTAAGATTTCAGATGAACTGTCAGCTTCAGCACTCATTAGAGGACTTGATAGTGATGAGAACAGGGTTACATTAACAAAATTGAGGTTTAGAACAACGGATTTGTTGATTGGACTATTAGGAGCTTTGATGATTGCTCTTGTGATAGTAATACAGAAAATTTATTAGGAGGACTTTTATGAAAAACAAATTAAATGGTCGTGATTTTATTACAATCGGAATCTTTAATGCAATTGGAATTGTCATATACATGGCGGTTGCATTTGCTATGGCAACAACAGTGATTGGAGGATTTATTGCTTCAGGAGTTAGCTTTATGGTAGCTGCTACCGTTTATATCCTTATGGCTTTGAAAGTTAAAAAGAAGGGCGTATTTACAATATCAGGAACGCTTCTTGGTTTAATTGCATTGTCAGGAGGACATTTGCCTCATGCAGTCTTTGCTGTAATCGGTGGAATTATATGTGATTTGATTATAGGAAATTATGAGAGCAAGGGACGAATGATTATTGGATATGGGATATTTGCATTAGCGGATTTTTTAGGGACAGTAATTCCTGTGATTTTATTCGGAACAGCTTCTTTTGTGGAAAGAGCATCAAAATGGAAAATGAGTGAAGCACAAATAAATGAAGCATTATCTTATTTCAAAGTTTCATGGGCAGTAGGCTTTGCCTTGATAACATTTGTTCTTGCTTGCATAGGAGCATTCGTTGCAACAAAGATACTCAAAAAGCATTTTGAAAAAGCAGGAGTGATTTAATAATAAATTTACTTAGGAGGGAAAATAATGGAGGGATAATTATGTCAAAACTTATAGTTTCGGTTTTCACAGAACGATATAATTATCCTTTTTTATT
>NZ_ADJN01000003.1:0-4622 GCF_000178095.1 Peptostreptococcus anaerobius 653-L
TCTTTTTGTCGTGTTTTGATGAAATGTTCATATTCTTGTGGTATAATAAGTTGAACTAATAGTGAAATCTAGTTGAACAGAAAGTGCTGCGGTGGAGAATATGCTTAAAAATAATATTGAAATAGATGTAAAAGTTAAGTGCGTAGAAGAACAGACCACTCAAGCAGAACTCGCTGAGAAGGTAGGCACATCTCCGTCATATGTGAACCGTCTTATCAAGAGTCCAGAAAAGATTGTGAATAAGACATTTGTCCAGATGATGGAACAGCTCGGCTATGACATTGAGCTTACTTACGTGAAAAAGACCAAGTAAAGGAATTGTAGCTATATGAATAATGAGATTAAACTCTACACAAAGCTTGTCGGGGATATAACAGGAGACTTTTATGTTCCTTCTTACCAGCGTGGTTATCGTTGGGGAGAAACAGAAGTAGTTCGTCTGCTCGATGATATTTATTCTACTGAGGGCAAACGCAACTACTGTTTACAGCCGGTTGTAGTAAGAAAAAATGGTGATAGATATGAATTGATTGATGGGCAGCAGCGTCTAACAACTATCTATCTTATATACCGTTTTATGAATGAAGAGAGTTTTGGCTTTATAGATGAGCCGAGATTTACCCTTTCATACGAAACCAGAGAGAAGTCTGAGGAGTTCTTAAAATCAATCGACGAATCCCGCAAGGAAGAAAACATTGATTTCTGGTTCCTTTGTGCTGCTTATGAAAGTATCAAGAAATGGTTTTCTGCAAGGGACAGAAAATCTACTCTGACAAATGTAAATAAGTACTTTGATGAAATCGTAAAAATTATCTGGTATGAGGTTGGAGAAGCTGAGGACGCGATTGGTCTCTTTACACGTTTGAATATTGGTAAGATACCACTTACAAATGCAGAACTGGTAAAAGCTATGTTTCTTAGCAAAGATACTGACGAAGATGTCGATAAGGAAAAACAAGAAGAGATATCTCTTCAGTGGGATAACATGGAGAAGGAGCTCCACAACAATTCTCTGTGGTACTTCTTGACGAATAAAGCAAATGCTGACTATCAGACAAGAATAGATCTCGTGTTGGATCTTATATCAGGAAAGCCAGCTGATAATAGGGAGAAGTATTATACATTCTTTAAATTTGATGAAATGCGTCAGACCAAGTCATTAGACAGCATCTGGCGGAGCATCCAGCAGACGTTCTTAGTGTTGAAGGATTGGCATGGAAACCATGAACTATATCATAAGATTGGTTATCTTATTGCGTCCGGAACACTGACACTTCAGAAGATTTTCGACCTCTCGAAGGATAAGACTAAGGATGATTTTAGGGACTCCCTTGATGGCTATATTCGAGACAGCATAAAAATTAAGGGTAACTACTCAGATTTAAGTTACGAGAAACCATTAGATCAGAAAAAGATTGCCACATTGCTTCTATTATTTAATGTTGAATCAGTCCGAAGAAATGGTGAGCATTCTCAGTGGTTCCCGTTTGATAAATACAAATTTGGCAGAGGTGGCAAAGTGACCTGGAGCCTGGAGCATATTCATGCGCAACAGTCAGAAGGTTTACGAACACAGAAAATGTGGAAAGAGTGGCTAACACTTCATATTCCGTCTGTAAAGTCTGTAAGTGATGATTCTGAAGAATTGATTGAACTCATGAATAGCGCTATTGCTAAGGATAAACTGGAACGTCAGGAGTTTGATGCAATTCAGCAGAGAGTTGTAGACTTACTTTCGGTTAAGGGTAATACAGAGTATTTGCATTCAATTGCTAATATGGCACTGCTGAGTTCGACGGACAATGCTGCGTTGAATAACTCGACGTTTGACGTAAAAAGAAACGAAATTATTAAAATGGACAAGGCTGGCCAGTATATTCCATTCTGTACACGAATGGTATTCCTGAAATATTACACGCCGTCCGCAGATAATCAGCTCCATTTCTGGGGACACGCAGATAGGGTCGCTTACGTTGATGCAATGAATACAGTGCTGGTAAATTATCTCGAAGAGCCAATCGTTCTAGAAAAGGAGGAAGAATAATATGGCGACTACACTTCACTCCTTTATAGACATTTTTGATACAACATTTGGAGAAGGCCCGGAGGCTGTGCAGCTTAAAAAGATCATCATTCCAATTATCCAAAGAGATTATGCACAGGGCAGAAAAGGACCTGATGTAACTCGCGTAAGAGGTAGATTTCTTGAGTCTTTATATAAGGCAGTAACAGAGAAACCAATTACGCTCGATTTCGTTTATGGCGATATAGATGATGAAGGAAATATGACACCGCTGGATGGCCAGCAGCGCCTTACTACATTATTTTTGCTTCACTGGTATGCAGCAAAAAAAGATAACATATCGGAAGAGAATTACGAGTTTTTGAAGAAGTTTAGCTATGAGACCAGATACAGTGCGAGATATTTCTGTATTGATCTGGTAGATTATAAACCTGAATTCAAAACAGCAATCTCAAAGGAAATTGTAAACCAGGCATGGTTCCCGCTCGATTGGGAGAATGATCCTACAATTAGCTCAATGCTTGTAATGCTTGATGCAATTGATGACAAATTCAAGGATGTTACTGATCTCTGGGATAAGCTCAAAGAAAACTGCGTTACATTCTACTTCCTTCCTATTAAGGATATGGGACTGACTGATGAACTCTACATAAAAATGAATTCACGTGGTAAGCCACTTACTTTATTTGAGAATTTCAAAGCAGAGCTTGAGCGTGAAATTCGCAGTATAGATGAACAAAGAGCAAATCGTATCATGGGTAAGATTGACCGTGATTGGACAGATCTATTATGGGAATATCGTAATAGCGGCAGTGGTTCTTCTGACGATAATATTATCGATGATGAATTTCTGCGTTACTTCAAGTTTATTTGTGATGTAATTTGCTATCGCCAGAATGAGTCACCACTGGGTAGAAGCAATGATGCGTTTGATCTTTTGCAACAATACTTCTCAGCTAAGTGTCCTGATGCAATTAAGAACATTGAAACAATGGAGAGCTTCTTCGATTGCTGGTGCAATATTCCTGGATATGATTCTCCGACAGACTTCTTGAAGTCTTTCATGGCTAACAAACATGAGAGTGGTAAAATTCTTGTTGAGAACCGATTTAACCTGAATATATTTGAGGATTGCTTACATGCATATTCCGATAAAACCGGCCGTATCAGACAGTTCCCGTTAAATAGAATTGTGCTGTTATATGCAATTACTACATATCTGCAGAACGTTGATAAGGTTACAGAGGCGGATTTCAGAAGAAGAATTCGTATTGTAAATAACCTGATCCGGAATTCTGAGGATGAGGTTTCAGACAGAACGGATAGAAATAGAATGCCAGCTATTTTGGCGGAAGCAGATGCTATCATCATGAATGGTGCTATTGATGATTCGATCGAGAATAACTTTAATGTAAGTCAGCTCTCAGAAGAAAAAGAGAAGATTACATTTATCGATGCCAATCCAGCTATGCAAGAAACCATGTTTGAACTGGAAGATCATTTCTTGCTTAACGGACAGATCAGTATCGTCGGTCTTGAGAACCTTGCATTCACGAAGCGATTTGAATCTTTGTTTAAGTGCAGCCTTGATAGAATTGACTGTGCAATGATGGCATTAGGAGATTATGGACAGGTTGAGAGAAATAAGTGGCGTTACCAGTACGGATCGACATATCAATTTGCATGGGACGGGTTATTCCATAAGAGTGCGAATTCTGGATTTGATAACACAAAGAGTATTCTGATTTCGTTGTTGGATACCAATGAAGAATTCACAAATGAGGTACTTAAGAAGATAGCAGATGATTACTTACAGGAGTGCGAGAGTAACAACCTGTATCCATTCAGATACTACTACATCAAGTATCGTGAATACCGCCCAGGCGCATATGGAAAGATGCATAACAATTCAGCTGCATCAAATCCATATATGTTCTTGGTTATGCAGACAAGGACTCAGATGTCACAGAACTCATATTATCCTTATTTGAAGGTTGCTTCAGAAGCGCACTTGTCTAAGGACGATATGGGACAGAGGTTGATCTTTGGAGATGAGCATATTATTTGTACAAACAATTCATATTTGAGAAGAAAGAACGTTGGAGATGAGATTGTAGACACCATAGTCATTCCGCAGAATGAGGATGGAATTGATACTGAAGATCGAATCACACTTCTCAAAAACTATATCAAGGCTAATTTAAGCTGAGTAGCTTTACAAGAGGGGACAGTAAATGATATGTTTCCATTAACGTCAAAAATGAACGACAAGTTCCCGTTAACGCAGGACATCAATATTGGTGTCTCGGTGCATGTGGAGTGCGTCGTTTTGATGTCAAAAGTGAACCCTAACAAGTAAATATAGTGTAGCAGATAAAAGGCTTTTCAGAAAGCTATCGTTAATGAATACGATTGGCTATTGGAAAGCCTTTCTTTTTATGCTCGGAAATGGATGTGTGGGAACTGGTCTATAAGACAAGGTTGACACTAGGTGATATATAACAAGAAAAAATGAACCCTGGGGTTCACCCTATAACGATTGTATATAAGGTGATAAAGATAAAAATTAATAATTTGCAAACTTTGGTATGCTAATACC
>NZ_ADJN01000002.1:0-64835 GCF_000178095.1 Peptostreptococcus anaerobius 653-L
TNTTTTGTTTTTGAATCTAAATTTTGTAATATATATGAAAAGTATTGGATTCTTATTTTGACCACTTTGAAAGTGCAGCCTTATCTGCTACAACAATTACATCGTTATGTAACTGTAGTATACTGGCTGGAAGTTCAGGAGTGATTGGTCCATTTAGGGCCTTGTCTAGTATTTCTGCCTTGTCTTGACCAGATACTATAAGTACGATCTTTTTTGCCTGCATTATTGACTTGATACCCATTGTATAGGCCTGCTTTGGAACATCATCCTCAGAATCAAAAAATCTCCTGTTGGCCTCTATTGTAGTCTGTGCTAGATCAACACAGTGAGTTTCCTTTTCAAATTGTTCGCCCGGTTCGTTAAAGCCTATATGACCATTGTGGCCAAGTCCTAGTAACTGTAGGTCAACTCCACCTGTGTTTCTGATAATTTCGTTGTATTTTGAGGTGGCTTTTTCAGTATCCATTTCAAGTCCGTCTGGTACGAAAGTTTTTTTCTTATCTATATTGATATGATCAAAGAAGTTTGTGTTCATAAAGTAACGGTAACTCTGTTTGTTATTTGGATCTAGTCCCTTGTATTCATCTAAGTTAACACTTGTAACATTAGAAAAATCTATGTCTCCCTTTTCATACCATTCTATAAGCTGCTTGTAAGTACCAAGTGGTGAAGAGCCTGTAGCAAGTCCTAGTACACAGTTTGGTTTCATTATTACTTGGGCAGAAAGTATGTTTGCTGCCTTTCTACTCATATCTTTATAGTCTTGAGCCTTATAAATTATCATAAATATGTCCTCCTATTGATTGTTTTTTATTTATAGTACTGAATTATATTATTTGCATTTTTTAATTGTGTCATTTTCCTTATTTAATATCAAAATGTATTATTTTCTTGACTTAATGTCAAAAATAGATTTTTTAATAAATCCACTTCATAAATCCACTTCTTAGATACTAGTATAAATGAGAAAAAAATTATTTCAAGGATAAGTAGAATATTTGAAGGAACTTTCAAGAATATATATAATTAGGACTGGGAAAATGGGAAAATGGTATCATTGTTAAAGGTAATATGAAACATATTTCAGAATGAATAATATATATTGAAATATAATTCACACTAGTATATACTTAGTGGCATAGGAAGACAAATGGAAATAAGGAGGTTGATCATGACTGATAAAAGTAAGATAAAGTCTATTGAAGGCAAATTAATAGTATCTTGTCAGGCTCTAGAAAATGAACCGCTTCATTCTTCTTTTATTATGGGAAGGATGGCAAGGGCAGCTAAAGAAGGTGGAGCTGTCGGCATAAGAGCCAATACAAGAGAAGATATAGAAGAGATTCAAAAACAAGTAGACCTGCCAATTATTGGTATAGTAAAAAAGGATTACGAAGGATCTAAGGTATATATAACACCTACTATGGATGAGGTTGATGATTTGATGAAGGCTAGACCAGAGATAATAGCCATGGATGCAACTAGCGACCTTAGACCAAACAATAAGAGCCTAGATGATTTCTTTAAAGAAGTAAAGGCCAAGTATCCAGATCAATTATTTATGGCAGACTGTTCTACAGTTGAAGAGGCAGTACACGCAGATGAATTAGGTTTTGATTTTATAGGCACTACAATGGTTGGTTATACAGACCAGTCAAGAGGAGACAAGATTGAAGCCAATGATTTTGAAATCCTTAGAAAAATTGTAGAAAAGGTGAGCAACAAGGTAATCGCCGAAGGAAATATAAACACACCTGAGAAGGCAAAGAGAGTGATTGAACTTGGAGCCTACAGTGTAGTAGTTGGTTCTATAATTACAAGACCACAGTTGATTACAAAGTCTTTTGTAGAAAAGATGGAAGAAAAATAATATATAAAAACAGTAAGTAAATACAAGATATATACTACTAGTATTTGATAAATTAAAAAATGAAATTATAATATTAAATTATTTGCGATAGGGAGGAAAACGTAACTATGAAAAATCTTGAAAAGTACAAGGGAGTAATACCAGCATTTTATGCATGCTATGATGAAGAGGGTAATGTAAGTCCTGAAAGAGTAAGAGAACTTACAAAATACTTTATAGGAAAGGGAGTTAAGGGTCTATATGTAAATGGTTCTTCTGGAGAGTGTATCTACCAGAGCGTGGAAGATAAAAAGGTTATTCTTGAAAATGTAATGAAAGAAGCAAAGGGTAAATTAACTATAATTGCCCATGTTGCTTGCAACAATACTAAGGACTCACAGGAATTAGCAGCTCATGCAGAAAGCCTAGGAGTAGATGCTATAGCAGCTATACCACCTATATACTTTAGACTACCAGAATATGCAATAGCCCAGTACTGGAATGATATATCAGATGCAGCTCCAAACACTGATTTTGTAATATACAACATACCTCAGTTAGCAGGTGTTGCCCTAACAGATAGCCTATTTGCTGAGATGAGAAAGAACCCAAGAGTTATCGGTGTTAAGAACTCATCAATGCCTGTTCAGGATATACAGATGTTCAAGAAGGCTGCTGGAGAAGACTACATAATATTCAATGGTCCAGATGAACAGTTTATCTCAGGTAGAGTAATCGGTGCAGAAGGTGGAATAGGTGGTACATATGGTGTTATGCCTGACTTATTCCTAAAGATGGATGAGTATGTAAGAGCTGGTAAGTTCGATATAGCAAGAGAAATCCAGTATGATGTAAACGAAGTAATATACAAGATGTGTTCAGCTCATGGCAATATGTATGCTGTGATAAAGGCAATTCTTAAGATAAATGAAGGTCTTGAAGCTGGTAGCGTAAGAAAGCCGCTAGCAGCTCTAATAGAATCAGATATGGCAATAGTTGAAGAGGCTGCCAAGATGGTTAGGGATGCAAGAGCTAAGTACATAGGATAATCGGGAGGACTATATGCAGGGATTTACTAAGATTGATTTAATAATATTAATTGCCTACCTATCAGCAGTTTTATTTGCTGGTCTTCACTTCTCAAAAAGGGAGATGAAGGGAAAAGAATACTTTAAGGGTGATGGAACAGTACCTTGGTGGGTAACATCAGTATCAATATTCGCAACACTACTTAGTCCAATTTCATTCTTGTCATTGGCAGGTAACTCATATGCGGGAACATGGATCATGTGGTTTGCTCAGTTGGGTATGCTAGTTGCGATACCTTTTACAATAAGATTTTTCTTACCTATATACAGTAAGTTAGGTATAGATACAGCCTACCATTACCTTGAAATAAGATTTAAGAGTAAGGGACTTAGAATACTTGGAGCAGTGATGTTCATAATATACCAGGTTGGACGTATGTCTATCATAATGTACCTACCATGTATGGTACTTTCTAAGTTAATGGGTGTAAATGTAAACATATTAATTATAATAATGGGTGTTATAGCAATTATTTACTCATATACAGGTGGCTTAAAGTCAGTACTATGGACAGACTTTATCCAGGGAGCTGTCTTACTTGTAGGTGTTACTTTTGGTCTTATATACCTTCTTGCCCACATAAATGGAGGTATGGGAGCTGTTATGGAACAGTTGGCCAATAACCACAAGTTATTAGCTGTTGATCAGCCATTATTCGATGCCAATATATTTAGGGATAGTATCTTCCTATTGATAGTAGGTGCTGGTCTAAATACAATGGGATCATATGTATCAAGTCAGGATATAGTTCAAAGATTTACAACAACAACTGATACTAAGCAGTTAAACAAGATGATGGTAGCAAATGGATGCCTATCAATATTCATAGCTACAGTATTCTACCTAATAGGTACAGGACTATATGTATTCTATCAGGTACAGGGTAATATGCTACCACCAGCTGCCCAGCAGGACCAGATATTTGCATCATGGATAGCATTTGAGCTACCAGTAGGTGTAACAGGGATACTTCTTGCCGCCATATATGCAGCTGCCCAGTCAACACTTTCTACTGGACTTAACTCAGTAGCATCAAGTTGGACTCTAGATATACAGGCTCGTATAAACAAGAAAGAATTGAGTTTTGAAAAGCAGACTAAGATAGGTCAGAATGTATCTCTAATAGTAGGTATATTTGCAATAGTAGTAGCTATAGTACTTGCTCATGGTGGAGTAAAGTCAGCATATGAATGGTTCAATGGATTTATGGGACTAGTTCTAGGTATACTAGTAGGTACATTTGTACTAGGTGCCTTCACTAAGGTTGCCAACAAGTTTGGCGCTACACTTGCCTTTATAGCTGCATCATGTGTAATGGTATATATTAAGTACTTTGTTGACCCAGCTAAGATTTCTTTCTGGTCATACTCAATTATATCAATAGCAGTTTCTTTGGTTGTCGGTCTTGTAGCCTCAGTAGCTTGGGCAAAAATCAAGGGCATAAAAGAAGAACCACCAGCAAACACAACTATATACGGAGACTAGCAGGAGGTACAAAATGATATTTGGAAATGTAAAAAATTTAAGTGAATACTCATATCTTGAAGATCAAATAAAAGAGTGTTTTGACTACTATAAAAACAATGATTTAAAATCTTTTGAAAAGGGATCACACGAAATAGATGGTCAGAGATTATTTGTTAATATAGTTGAGTATACAACTACTAAGCCAGAAAATAGGTTTTGGGAAGCACATAAGAACTATTTAGATCTACATTTGATGTTGGATGGTTGTGAGCAGATAGACCTAAACTTTATAAACAACATGAAGCTAGGTGAATTTGTTGAAAAGGATGATTTCCTACCAATGGAAGGCCCTAAGAACTCTTCTGTAGTCTTAAGAGATGGAGATTTCTTGATATGTTATCCTGCAGATGCTCATATGACAGCAGTAGCAGTTGATGAGCCTCAAAAAATAAAAAAAGCTATTTTTAAGATTCAGATATAATCTTGAGTTATAATAAAGAGGCAGGATGCAAATAAGCATATGCCTCTTTGTCATGTACATATATAAATTGTATGTAACTAATAAAATTATTTAACCAATAAAGAGGACTACTAAGGAGTAATATTATGAAAAAGTATATCAGTATAGATATAGGTGGTACAGCAATTAAGTATGGTCTAATAGATGAAAATGACCAAATATTAGAAAGACACCAAATGTATACAGAAGCATCCAAGGGTGGCCCACAGATATTGACTAAGGCCATATCAATTGTGGAATCATATCTTGGACAAGGAAAAGAAAATAAGGACGATATAGTCGGCATATGTATATCTACAGCAGGAGTAGTAGATACTAAAAAGGGTATGATATATCACTCAGCTCCACTTATACCAAACTATACAGGTGTTAATTTCAAGGGGACTATGGAAGAAAGATTTGGAATAAATTGTGAGGTAGAAAATGATGTCAATTGTGCTGGTATAGCCGAATATATGTCAGGATCATCAAAGGATAGCAAACTTGCCCTTATGCTCACAATTGGTACAGGTATAGGGGGTTGTGCTATATTAAATGGTCAGGTTCTTCATGGAGTGTCTGGATCAGCTTGTGAAGTTGGCTATATGAAGATGGGGGATAGCGACTTTCAGACACTTGGTTCAGCCAAGACTCTTGTTGAAAGTGTAGCCAATATGAAGGGGGACGATATTGGTGAATGGAATGGAATAAGAGTATTTGAAGAAGCTAAGAAAAATGATAAAATATGTATGAGGGCAATAGACAATATGTGTGATGTTCTAGGTCAGGGAATAGCAAATATATGCTACATCCTAAATCCTGATACAGTTGTATTAGGTGGGGGCATCATGGCTCAGGGAGACTATCTTAGAGACAAGATAGAAAATAGTTTAAGAAGAAATTTGGAGGACGGTATATCTAGACATACTAGTTTGAAGTTTGCAAGCCATAAAAATTCAGCTGGTATGTTAGGCGCCTACTACAATTTTAGGAATATAGAAAAAATGAGCCTTAGATAGGAGGTAAAAAGTGGGATATTATATTAAGTCTGTGGTTGCTATAATAGAATCCAACTATGAAAAATTTACTACAGTAGAGAAGAACATAGCTGACTTTTTCATTCACAATGACAAAAGACAGGATTTTTCTGGCAAAAAGCTGGCACAAAAATTATTTGTATCTGAAGCATCACTTTCAAGATTTGCTCAAAAGTGTGGTTTTAGAGGTTATAGGGAATTTATTTACCAGTATAGCGAGAATTTTGTTGAGAAACAGGAGGATATGGCAGACAATGTCAGTCAGGTACTGAGCACTTATCAAGAATTGCTTAATAAGACCTATAGTCTTGTAGATGAAAACCAGTTAAAAAGAGTAGTTGACTACCTAAACACATCTGAAAAAGTATTTGTATGTGGCAAGGGATCATCAGGACTAGCTGCAAATGAAATGGAGCTTAGGTTTATGAGAATAGGTGTTAATATAGACTCTATTATAGATTCAGACCAGATGAAGATGAGGGCTGTGTTCCAGAATGAAAACAACCTTGTTTTTGGAGTGAGTATAAGCGGTGAGACTCAAGAAGTCTTATACTTTTTAAAAGAAGCCCACAAGAAAAATGCAAATACTGTATTGATTACTTCACAGACTAGGGATTCTTACCAAGAATATTGTTCAGAGGTTGTCCTAATACCATCTCTTAGACATTTAAACCACGGTAATGTCATATCACCACAGTTCCCCATATCTATCATGGTTGATATAATGTATTCTCACTTTGTACAAAATGACAAGAACAAGAGAGCTAGAATGCATGGAGATACAATCAAGGCCTTGGGAGACGGTTTTAAAAGGTAAGATGATAACTAACTAGACTAGATAAGAGTATATTAATTTATGATGTTAGTTAAATTTTAAGCTTTAAGGAGGCTAATATGATATTAAAAGCAAAATACATAGTATTAAAAGATAGAATGCTGGAAGATTCAGCTATATTGATAGAAGACAAGAAGATTAAAAAAATCCTAAGTTCTGATGAACTTGAAGGCAAGAAAGTAATCGACTATAAGGACTCTATTATTTGTCCTGGATTTGTAGATACACACGTTCACGGATTTTGTGGGCATGACTTTATGGACAAGTCTGATGAAGGGCTAAGGTCTATATGTAGGGATATACTAAAGGCGGGTGTTACTTCAATCCTACCTACGACACTTACAGCATCAGAAGACGACATAATGGAGGTTGTAAGAATAGTCAAGGACAACAAGGATGCCTACGGTGCCAAAATCCAGGGAATCTTTCTTGAAGGACCATTCTTTACTGAAAAGCACAAGGGGGCCCAAAACCCAAGTTATTTCCTAAAGCCTGAAATAGAAAAATTGAGAAAGTGGCAGGGAATAGCTGGTGGCATGATTAAGAAGGTAGCACTTGCACCTGAACTTGAAGGCAGTGAAGAATTTGTACAAAAGGCAAGAGAGATGGGTATATATGTAGCCCTTGGTCACAGCGATGCTAGCTATGACGAGGCCAAGTCAGCAGTAGATGCAGGAGCTAATATATTTGTTCATACTTATAACGGAATGAGTGGACTTCACCACAGAAATCCTGGAATGGTAGGTGCTGCTATGACCTTGGAGGATGTTTTTGCTGAACTTATATGTGATGGCCACCATGTACATCCAGTGGCAGCTGATGTCTTGATAAGGTCTAGGGGTTACCAAAGTGTTGCCCTAATCAGTGACTGCATGATGGCAGGTGGAATGCCAGTAGGTAAGTACAAGCTTGGAGACTATGATGTTGTCCTAGATGGAGAGACTGTTAGATTAGAAGAAGGCAACCTAGCTGGATCTGTCTTAAAGATGAGAGATGCTGTCAAGAATCTAGTTAAGTGGGGAATTGCAAGTCCCTTTGAGGCTATACAGATGGGAACACAAGTACCTGCAAAATCAGTAGGCATAGATAATGTCTGCGGTGTTATAGAGGAAGGAAGAGCAGCGGATATACTTGTATTAGATGATGAATTTTCAATAGTAGATGTTTATCTTAATGGAGAAAAGGTAGACTTTGGCAAGGAAAATTAATAGACTATAAATTTTGGTAAGTAGATTTATCACAAAGAAAGTTTTGTTTGGTGAGTAGACTTATTACAGAGGATATTTTAAAACTATAAAAGTCTTCTAGAATACTATTTGCGAGTGTTCTAGAAGACTTTTTATTGTATATATTCATAGGAATTTATACAGTTTTTTTGTTTTTATAGGGTGTTTTTAGTAAATATTAATTCAATTTCATTTCCTTCTGTTTTTGACAGTTCTTTTCTAAACTCGTACCCATCTTCAGTGAAGTTCATCAGATCTCTATAGTCATTTATTTTATTTTTTGCTATATATCTAAGCATCTTGCCTCTTGCTGACTTTGAGGCGGTAGATTCAATCTTTAACTTGTCTTTTTTAATAACTTTGAATGTACAAGTCACAAATATAATATCTTTTTTGACGTATTTTTTTATGACCTTAGAGTATTCATTTGATGCCAAATTTACAATTACACCCTCGCTGTTTTCTTCCAGGTCCTTATATATGGAGTCAGACCAGAAATCGTATAAATTTTTATGTAAGGTATTTCCATATTTCAGAGGTAACTTTGTCAGCATCTCAAGCCTATATGGGTATATTGAATCGCTTGGTTTTAGACAACCGTACAATCCACTTATTATACGCAAGTGCTTGTCCATATAGTCTAAGTCATCCTTGCTAAGACTAGTTGGGTCAATATTTTTATATTGGATTCCGCTATATGCAAAGAGAGCTGATAGGCCATTTTGATCAAATTTAAAGTCTTTGAACCTTTCTATATTAAGACTTGCCAAATCTTCCTTTATTTTCATTAGTTTTGATAATTCTTCAAGACACATATTTCTGAGTGAATCAATAATTATTTTAGATTTTTCAATTTGACTAGGTATTTGTTTGGGCGAAGGGCTTGTTTCATTAAATCCCTTTGCCGGTGATATAAATATTATCATAAATTTTCATCTCCATATTATATTTTTATTTGTTACTTATTATCTATATTACGATCTTAGATATATAGTATACCATAGCTTGTATAATTGAAAGTAAAATTTGACTTTAATTTAGGATATATGAAAAGTTTAATTTAGTTATTATTTACGTAGACTATTATAGGCCTTTTTAGTAAAAGTACGTGATTTTTTTGTGGTGTAAAATAAAAATTGAACATTTAAATACATAAAAAGCCTTAAAGTTCGGGAAAAAGCCTTAAATTTTTGATTTTACGGAAAAAAAGCTTGAAAAAATCTGTATATTGAGTTATTATTTTATTATAAAGTTCGTATATTATTCGTATATCAATAGATATATATTCGTGTATAGCTACTATCTGAGTATATAGAAAGTTTTATGATATTAGTTAATGTAAATAGTTTAAGAAGGAGAATTTATAATGAAAATAGCAGTAGTAATGGGATCAAAGTCAGATCTACCAAAGTTGGAGTCAGGAATAGCCTTAATAAAGGAGTTTGGTGTTGAGGTGGCAGTAAGAGTTCTATCAGCCCACAGAACACCGGTTGAACTAACTAAGTTTCTAGAAGATATAAAGGATGATACAGATGTAATCATTTCAGCTGCAGGAAAGGCAGCACATCTACCAGGTGTTGTAGCTGCTCAGACAGTAACTCCAGTGGTAGGACTACCTATCAAGTCATCTACAATGGACGGTTTGGATTCCCTACTTTCAATGGTTCAGATGCCTGGTGGAATACCAGTTGCAACTGTAACTATAGATTCAGGACTAAATGCTGCTCTTATGGCACTTGAGATCATAGGTATCAAGTACCCTAAGATAGCAGAAAAGTTAGTTGACTACAGACAGAAGATGGCTGACAAGGTTCTAGCTGACGACGCATCTTTGGAAATATAATTTTATATAGTGATTTCAAAAGTTATCATATGTAGGGGATATATATCCCCTCATTTGCTTGAAATATAGAATAAAAAATATATTATAAAATAAATTTAAAAGGAGAAAAATATGTTAACTTATAAGGCTTCAGGTGTTGATATTGACGAAGGTAATAGAGCGGTTGATCTAATAAAAGGAAAGATAAAAGAAACTTATGATTCAAATGTAATAGGAGACTTGGGTAACTTTTCAGGCCTATATTCATTAAAAGACTTTATGGGTATGGAGGAGCCAGTTCTTCTTGCTTCGACAGATGGTGTAGGAACAAAGTTAAAGATAGCCCAGCTTATGGACAAGCATGACACAGTAGGTATAGACTTAGTCGCTATGTGTGTAAATGACTTGATATGTCAGGGAGCTAGACCTATGTTCTTCCTAGATTATATAGCCCTTGGAAAACTAGTAGCTGAACACATAGAGAAGGTAGTTGGTGGTATAGCTGACGGATGTAAGATGTCTGGATGTGCACTAATAGGTGGTGAAACTGCTGAAATGCCAGGTATGTATGCTGATGATGACTATGATTTAGCTGGTTTTTCAATAGGTATAGCTGATAAGAAGAAGATAGTAAGCGGTAAGGATGTTAAATCTTCAGATGTGCTTGTAGGTGTATCATCAAGTGGTATCCACTCAAATGGTTTCTCATTTATAAGAAAGATATTCCTAGAAGAGTACAAGTATGACCTAAGCACTCAAATAGAAGAGCTAGGTATGACACTTGGTCAGGCTCTTCTTACTCCAACAAAGATATATGTTAAGCTAGCACTTGATATACTAGCAAAGCACAATATAAAGGCAATTGCCCACATAACAGGTGGGGGACTTGTGGAAAATGTAGTAAGGGTTATACCTAAGGGACTAGGATTAGATATAGATACAAAGTCTTGGGACAAGGCTCCTATATTCAAGATGATTGAAGGTTTTGATGCTATTGAAAAGAGAGAATTACACAAGTCATTTAACATGGGAGTTGGTCTAGTGTTTATTGTAGACAAGGAAGACGCAGATGCCCTTGTTAAGTTTATAAATGAAAGACCAAATGACAATGCCCAGTATGTTGATCCAATATACAAGGACCTTATGGAAGATAAGGCCTATATAATTGGTTCAGTTACAGATTCACACGAAGGTGTAGAACTTTTATAAAAACAATTAATATATGAGGAGTTAACATGAAGAATATAGGGGTATTGGTTTCAGGTGGTGGTACCAACCTCCAGTCAGTGATAGACAATATAGAGTCTGGCAAAATAAATGGTCAAATAAAGGTAGTAATATCAAATAAGGAATCAGCTTATGCTCTTGAAAGAGCTAGAAAGCAAGGGATAAAGGCTATTTACTTAAATGGTGAAAAAGAAATAATCGAAGAATTAAAAAATAATGATGTAGACCTAGTAGTTTTGGCAGGTTTCTTGAAGATACTTAGCCACGATTTTACAAGGGCATTTGAAAATAAGATAATAAATATTCATCCATCTTTAATACCGTCATTCTGTGGCAAGGGTTACTATGGCTTAAAGGTTCATGAGGCTGCTGTAGAATATGGTGTTAAGGTAAGTGGAGCGACAGTACATTTTGTAGATGAAAATACAGATACTGGTGCAATCATCATGCAAAAGACTGTAGATGTCTTACCTGATGATTCTGCTCAAGACCTTCAGAAGAGGGTTCTATGTGTAGAACATGAGATACTTAGTCAAGTGATTGCTAAGTTCTGCGAGGATAAGATTAAGTTAGTAGGTAGAAGGGTTTATATAGAAGACTAGAGGAGGTCATTTAGAATGAAGAGAGCTTTAATTAGCGTTACAGATAAGACAGGTGTTGTAGGGTTTGCAAAGAAGCTAAACGACCTTGGTTATGAAGTAATATCAACAGGAAATACTTTTAAGAAATTAGATGAAAATGGTGTAAAGGTAATCCAGGTAGAAGAAGTAACAAACTTTCCAGAAATATTGGATGGTAGAGTTAAGACTTTAAATCCATACATCCATGGTGGTATACTATATAGAAGAGACCTTGAAAGTCATGTTGAAACTGTTAAGGAACACAATATAGGGTCTATAGATATAGTTGTAGTCAGCCTATATGATTTTGAGGGGGCTGTAAAGAGCAAAAAGTCACATGAAGACATAATTGAAAATATAGATATAGGTGGACCATCAATGATTAGGTCTGCATCAAAGAACTACAAGGATGTAGCAGTTGTTGTAGATATAGCTGACTATGATATGATAATAGAAAAGTTAGAAAATGGTGGGCTTACAGAAGAAGATAGAAGAAACCTAGCCTATAAGGCATTTGCAACAACAGCTAGATATGATGCCTTGATATCTTCATATTTTGCAGGTGTTGTAGGAGATACATATCCAGATATGATGACGCTTACATTTGAAAAGGATACAGAACTTAGATATGGCGAAAATGGCCACCAGAGAGGATTCTTATATTCTCAGCCAAATGCCAAGAACCCAATCCTTAATTATGAACAGCTAAATGGCAAGGCATTGTCTTTTAACAATATAAATGACCTACATGGTTGCCTAGAGTTTATGAGGGAATTCAAGGATGATGACCAGGTAGTTGCTGTTGCCATCAAGCACGCTAATGCTTGTGGTGTTGGTCTTGGTAAGGACAGTCTGCAAGCATACACAAAGTGTTTTGAATCAGACAAGATATCAATATTTGGTGGTATAGTAGGTATAACATCTACAGTGGACGTAGCTACAGCAAAGATGCTAAAAGAGATATTCCTTGAAATAGTTGTAGCATATGATTTTGAAGATGAAGCCCTAGAAATACTAAAGACTAAGAAGAACCTAAGAGTCCTAAAGTTGGCTAAGATAGAAGAAAGCAAGCAAGTGCTTGATATGAAGTATCTTGACGGAAAATTGCTTGTTCAGGACAAGGATGTAATAAGAAATGAAAAGAGAGATGTAGTGACTAAGATTGCTCCATCTGAAGACCAGTTAAGAGACATGGACTTTGGAATGAAGGTAGTCAAGAACCTAAAGTCTAATGCAATAGTGATAGTAAAGGATGGTCAGACTTTGGCTTCTGGCTGTGGTCAGACATCTAGAATATGGGCCCTATCTAATGCCCTAGTAAACAATAAAGATAAGAACTTTGAAGGTGCAGTACTTGCATCTGATGCCTTTTTCCCATTTGATGACTGCGTAAGACTTGCTGCTGAATACGGCATCAAGGCTATAGTGCAGCCAGGTGGATCTATAAGGGATGAAGATTCTATCAAGGCTTGTGATGAACTTGGATTATCGATGGTATTCACAGGTGCTAGACATTTTAAACACTAATTAAAAATACAGTGCTAGTCTCAAGTGGGCTAGCACTATAATGGACTAATCGTGTATGGGAGGTTTGTATGAAGATTTTAGTAGTAGGTGGCGGTGGTAGAGAACACGCTATCTGTTGGAAGTTAAGTCAGGAAAAGAATGTTGAAAAAATCTATTGTGCACCAGGTAATGCGGGAATATCTAATGTGGCTGAATGCCTTGATATCAAGGATACAGAACTAGATAAGTTAGCTGATTTTGCATATGATAATAAGATTGACCTTACAATAGTAGGACCAGAAGTTCCGCTAGTGATGGGTATAACTGATATATTTAAAGAGAGAGGTCTAAGGGTATTTGGACCTGATAAGTCTTGTTCTAGGTTAGAGGGTAGCAAGTTATTCTCTAAGGAGTTTATGGTAAGACATGATATTCCAACTGCAAAGTACAAAGAATACACTGATATAGAAAAGGCTAAGGCTGAAATAGATAGCTTTGGGTATCCGGTCGTAATAAAGGCTGATGGTCTTGCAGCGGGTAAGGGGGTTGTGATACCTACTACAAGAGAAGAAGCCCTTGAAACTCTTGATATAATAATGAAGGACAAGAAGTTTGGAGAGGCTGGTGACCTAGTAGTTGTAGAAGAATTCTTAACAGGCGTTGAGACATCAATCCTTGCCTTTGTTGATAAGAATACTATAATACCTATGGAATCTGCTAAGGACCACAAGAAGATATTTGAATTAGAAACTGGACCTAATACTGGTGGTATGGGTACTTTCTCACCATCAACTATATATACAGACGAACTTGCAAAGAAGGTATATGATGAAGTATTGATAAAGTCTTTAGAGGGATTCCAGAAAGATGGCTTAGAATTTAGAGGTATCCTATTTGTAGGTCTAATGCTTACTCCAAATGGAGAAAAGGTACTTGAGTACAACTGTAGGTTTGGAGACCCTGAAACTCAGTCAGTACTTATGAGACTGGAAACTGACCTATCTGAAATTATGATGGCTGTTACAGAGGACAGACTAGAAGATGTACATATCAAATACACTGATGAGGCTGCAGCTTGTGTAGTACTTGCATCTGGTGGATACCCTGAAAGCTATGAAAAGGGCAAGGTAATAAAGGGACTTGATAATGTAGATGACTCTATAGTGGTATTCCACTCAGGAACAAAGTTTGTAGACCAAGATATAGTTACAAATGGCGGTAGAGTACTAGGTGTATGCTCTAGAGGTAAGACTGTAGAAGATGCCGCTAATAATGTATATGCTAATATAGATAAGATAAGCTTTGAAAAAATGCACTATAGAAGGGACATAGGAGTTAAATATGAGCAGAGTAAATAGAGTTTTTGTTGAAAAAAAGGACGGATTTGACCTAGAGTCAAAAGCAATGCAAAGTGACATACTTGATAGTCTTCATATATCAGTTGAAGGACTAAGAGTTATAAATAGATATGATATAGAGGGTATAGGACAAGATGTCTATAAGAAGGTCGCTGAAACTATTTTATCAGAGCCAAACCTAGACAATGTATACTACGAAGAAGTGCCAACAAGAGGTCATGAAAGGATGTTTGCTATCGAATACCTACCAGGCCAGTATGACCAGAGGGCTGACTGGGCTGCTATGTGTGCAGAAATAGTGAATGATGGTAATAGACCTATAATCAACTCATCTAAGCTTATAATAATAGGGTCTAGCATCAGTGACGAAGAATTTGCCAAGATAAAGGACTTCTCAATAAATGCAGTGGATTCAAGAGAGGCATCTTTAGATAAGCCTGAAACTCTTGAAATGGTATATGACTTACCAGAGTCAGTTGCAACTATGGATGGATTTATAGACCTTGACCAGGCTGGGCTTGAAAGTTTTCTTGCTGAACTAGGACTTGCTATGACAATAGATGACCTAAAGATGGTTCAGGAATACTTTAGGGATGATGAAAAGAGAAACCCAACTATAACAGAAATCAAGGTCCTAGATACTTACTGGTCAGACCATTGCAGACATACTACATTTATGACTAGACTAGCAAATATAGATATACCAGAGGGAAGATTTACTAACATAGTAAAGGAAACATACGATAGATACCTAGAAGATAGAAAGTTTGTATACGGTGACAGGGAAAAAGACATATGTCTAATGGATATGGCAACTGTTGCTATGAAGAAGCTAAAGAAGGAAGGCAAGCTGGCTGACCTTGATGAATCAGAAGAAATAAATGCTTGTTCAATAAATATAGACGTTGAAATAGACGGCAAGAAGGAAGAGTACCTTCTAATGTTCAAGAACGAAACACACAACCACCCAACTGAAATAGAGCCATTTGGTGGTGCAGCTACTTGTCTAGGTGGAGCTATAAGAGATCCATTGTCAGGTAGATCATATGTATATCAGGCCATGAGAGTTACAGGTTCTGCAGATCCAAGAACTTCTCTAGAAGATACACTTGCAGGTAAGCTAATGCAAAAGAAGATAACTACTGGTGCTGCTAACGGATATTCTTCATATGGTAACCAGATAGGTCTATCAACTGGGCAGGTATCAGAAGTGTACGATGAAGATTTCGTTGCTAAGAGGATGGAAGTTGGCGCAGTAATAGCAGCGGCTCCAAAGGAAAATGTAATAAGAAAGAGACCAGATGCTGGTGATGTAATCATCCTACTAGGTGGTAAGACTGGTAGAGATGGTTGCGGAGGTGCTACTGGTTCATCTAAGGAACATTCAGAAGAGTCTATATCTACTTGTTCAGCAGAAGTACAGAAGGGTGATGCTCCTAACGAGAGAAAAATCCAGAGATTCTTCAGAAATGCTGAAGCAGTAAAGATGATAAAGAGATGTAATGACTTTGGTGCAGGTGGAGTATCTGTTGCCATAGGTGAAATAGCAGACTCACTAGACATCAACCTTGACCTAGTTCCTAAGAAGTACGATGGTTTAGATGGTACAGAGCTTGCTATATCTGAATCTCAGGAAAGAATGGCAGTTGCTATCGAGCCACAGAACATGGCTAGGTTTATAGAACTTGCCAACCTTGAAAACCTTGAAGCAACTCATGTTGCTACAGTAACAGATTCAGGATATATGAGAATGAACTGGAAGGGCAAGGATATAGTAAATATCAAGAGAGCCTTCCTAGACAAGAATGGTTGTAAGCAGGATGCAGATATCAAGGTAGAAAAAATAGACGACCAATCTAGCTATACAGACCTAAGAGAAGTTACTAAGTCTGAAACAGGTATCAAGGACAAGTATATGGCAGCCTTCAAGGACCTAAATGTTTGTTCACAGAGGGGTCTTGTAGAGAAGTTTGACAATACTATAGGTGCATCCACTGTAATTCTACCATTTGGCGGTAAGTACCAGGCAACACCAGCCAATGGTATGGTTGCCAAGATACCTCTATTAAAGGGTACAACTAATACTTCATCAATAATGACATATGGATATAATCCAAAGATAGGTAAGTGGTCAACATTCCACGGGGCTATGAACGCAGTTGTAGAATCAGTTGCCAAGCTAGTTGCCCTAGGTGGTGAATATTCATCAGCTAGACTTACATTCCAGGAATACTTTGAAAGACTAGGAAAGAACCCTTCATCTTGGGGTAAGCCATTTGCAGCCCTACTAGGAGCTTATTATGCCCAGACAGAATTTGAGATACCAGCAATAGGTGGTAAGGACTCAATGTCAGGTACTTTCAAGGATATCAATGTACCACCAACACTTGTATCATTTGCAGTTAATACTCAGGATGCAGGCAAGGTAGTATCTCAGGAAATAAAGAAGGCAGGATCAAAGTTAGTCCTAGTTGAAGCAGTAGAAAAAGACTATGCCTTCCCAGATTTTGACCAGATGAAGAAGAATTTTGATATTATAACTAAGGCTATCATGGAAGAAAAGGTACTTACAACTTATGCCCTAGGATTTGGTGGACTAGGTGAAGCCCTTGCCAAGATGGCATTTGGTAACAAGATAGGTCTAGAACTTTCAGCTGATTTTGAAGCTTCAATGGAAAGTGCAGACGACTTATTTAGACCAAGCTATGGCTCAATAGTTCTAGAAATGGCAGAAGAAGACCTTGGATTACTTGAAGGTGCTACATATAAGGTTATTGGACAGACTATTGAAGTTTCATCAATTAAGGCCTTTGGTGAATCTATCAGCCTAAATGAATTATTAAAGGTATCTGAGGGTGTACTTGAATCAACATTCCCAACTAAGGCTTCAAAGATATTAACTGACGATATAAGAAATATAAGCTTTGAAAGAACGGGAGAGCTTAAGAAGGCATCTATATCAATAGCCAAGCCAAGAGTATTTATACCAGCCTTCCCAGGAACTAACTGTGAATATGATTCGGCTAGAGCCTTTGAAAGGGCAGGAGCAGAAGCTAAGATAGGCGTATTTAGAAATATGACTTACAAGGATATAGAATCATCAATAGATATGATGGTTGATGAGATAAATAATAGCCAGATAATAATGATACCAGGCGGTTTCTCAGCAGGTGATGAGCCAGATGGTTCAGCCAAGTTTATAGCTACAGTATTCAGAAATCCTAAGATAGAAGAGGCTGTAATGAAGCTATTAAACGAAAGAGATGGTCTAATGATAGGTATCTGTAATGGATTCCAGGCCCTAATCAAGCTAGGTCTTGTTCCATACGGTGAAATCATGACTCCATCAGATCATATGCCAACACTTACTTACAACAATATAGGTCGTCACCAGGCCAAGATGGTAAGGACTAGAGTTGCATCTAACAAGTCACCATGGCTTGCTGGAACAAAGGTTGGAGACGTTCACTCAATAGCCATATCTCATGGTGAAGGTAAGTTCGTCGCATCTGAAGAAGTGATGAAGAGCCTGATCGAAAATGGCCAGATAGCAACCCAGTATGTTGACTTTGACGGAAACGCTACATATGATATAGACTTCAACCCTAATGGTTCATACTATGCAGTTGAAGGTATCACATCAGCTGATGGTAGGGTCCTAGGAAAGATGGGTCACTCTGAGAGAATCGGTGAAAACGTGGTAAAGAATATAGTTGGAGCAAAAGACCAGCACTTATTCGAATCAGGAGTTAAGTACTTTAAATAGGAAATATATTAGTATGAGCCGCTCCCCAAGAGCTTAGAAATAAAATCTAAGGCTAGGGGGCGGTTTTTATATAGTTAATATGTTACTATTATGTTTTTATACTGGTCAAACTTGAAATTTCACAAGCTAGGTATAAAATCGATGGAATTTTCTGTTGACTTATATATAGCAATATTATAATATTAGAATATAATGATTAAGCGATACTTTTTTGGAATATATAAAATATAAGAAAGTAAAAATAGAGGTGATTTAATGGAATTAAAAACTAAGAGCGAAGAACTAACAGAGTATGCTGATCTCTTAAAGGCTATAGCACATCCTGTTAGGTTGTGTATTGTAAAGGGACTTATTGAAAATGGACCCCACAATGTGTCGGATATGCATTCATGTCTTGAGATGGCTCAGTCAACAGTTTCCCAGCATCTTGCAAAATTAAAGTCAGCAGGAATATTGACAAGTGAAAGAGTAGGAACTGAGATAATATATTCAGTAGATAACAAGTTTATAGAGGAAATAATAAAAAAAATTGAGATATAAATATTTTGTCGCTTTGACAAGAAAGGTGGTAAGAAAATGAAAAAGATATTAATAGTTGGTGGTGTTGCTGGTGGTGCTACAGCAGCTGCAAGGTTGAGAAGACTGGACGAAACTAGTCAGATTATAATGTTTGAACGTGGCGAATATATATCATTTGCCAATTGCGGTCTTCCATATTATATAGGTGGAGTGATTGAAAATAGGGAAGCCCTACTAGTTCAGACAGTTGAAGGTATGTCTAAGAGATTCAACCTAGACATCAGAAATTTCAGTGAGGTAGTGAGCATTGACCCAGAAAATAAGACTATAAGCGTCAAGAACTTAAAAACTAATGAAGAATACAAAGAATCATATGATGAATTAATCTTATCACCAGGTGCTAGCCCAACCAAGCCACCTATTCCAGGTTTGGACAAGGCAGACAATGTATTTACTTTGAGAAATATACCTGATACAGACAGGATAAAGGCCTATGTAGATGACAATAGACCAAAGGAAGCAGTAGTAATTGGTGGTGGTTTCATAGGTGTTGAGATGGCAGAAAACTTGGTTGAAAGAGGAGTAAAGGTTCACCTAATAGAAATGCTAGAGCAGGTCATGGCTCCATTTGATTATGAAATGGCTCAAATCCTACATGGACATATGGAAGACAATGGAGTTGACCTAATACTTGGAGATGGTGTTGATTCCTTCAAAAACGATGGAAATACAATTGTCTTAAAGAGCGGTAAGCAAATAAGTACTGACATGACTATTCTATCTATAGGAGTTAGACCAGAAAACAAGTTGGCAAAGGATGCGGGTCTAGAACTAGGACCTAGGGGACACATATTAGTAGATGAAAATATGATGACTTCAAAAGACCATATATATGCAGTAGGTGATGCTATACAGACAAAGGACCTAATATTCCAGGAAGGCGCAAGTATTGCCCTGGCGTCTCCAGCCAATAGACAGGCCAGAATAGTTGCAGACAGGATAAATGGTATAGATTCTAAGTACAAGGGTGTTCTTGGTACATCAGTAGCTAAGGTATTTGATATGACTGCTTCTTCAACAGGAAACAACGAAAAGAAGATAAAGCAGATGGGAATAGAAAACTACGAAACAGTCCACCTACACCCACTATCAAATGCAGGTTACTATCCAACTGCTAACCCAATGGATTTAAAACTTATATTTGAAGTTCCAAGTGGTAAGGTCTTAGGAGCACAGGCAATAGGATATACAGGTGTAGAAAAGAGAATAGATGTAATAGCTACTGCAATAGCTGCAGGTATGACAGTTAGAGAACTTCAGGATATAGAGCTAGCATATGCACCACCATTCTCTTCTGCCAAGGACCCAGTTAATATGGCAGGATACGCAGCCAGTAATATACTAGACGGACTAGTTAAGAAGGTTGATGTCATGGAAATTGACCAGTTAGTTGAGGATGGAGAATACCTACTAGACATAAGAACTGAAGAAGAGTATTCACTAGGCAACATCAATGGATCTGTAAATATACCGCTTGATGAATTAAGAGACAGGATGGATGAAATACCAAAGGATAGAATTATATACGTTAACTGCCAGGTTGGACTAAGAGGTTACCTAGGTTGTAGAATACTAAACCAGAATGGATTTAACACTTATAATTTAGATGGTGGTTATTCATTGTATTCAAACTACAAGAGGGTGATCAAAAAAGACACTTCATGCATCCAGGGCAAGGGTATAGCTTGTACAGATAATTCCGATGCTTTGCCAAAAAAAAGTAATTAATGACGAGAACATAATATAGAGGACTACAGTGCCAAGGTCCAATAGTCAAGATATTCACTGCTTTATATAGGGCTCGACAATAGATTAATGATAAAGTAATAAATAAACTATATAGATATAGATTTTTAAAATAGTAATTATTTTAAAGATATAAAATATCTATTTATAAAAAAGTTTATTTTATGCTTACATCTTATTTGTTATGGTATAATTACGATGTATGCAAAAATCCAAAGTATAAACGTAAATTGTTTGGATTTTTTATAGCATTAATTAATTTATTTATTTGGAGGTTATTATGAAATTAAAGAAAAAAGCTCTACTTACATTGAGTGCTTTCTTGATGCTATCTTCTCTAAGTGCTTGTGCACCTAAAAAGACAGAAGATACTTCTAAGAAGGAAGAAACAAAGATCGAGACAGCTAAAACAGAAGATGTAGAAGCAGCACTTAAGGATGGAAAGACAATAGTTCTTGATGCGAGAAGCAACGATGCCTATAATGGTTGGGCTCTTGATGGCGCCAAGAGAGGTGGTCATATCAAGGGTGCATCAGATTTTTCTGCAAAATGGTTAAGTAGTGACTATGATGAAAAGGGTAACCTAGAAGCATACTCAAGAGAGCAGGTTCTTAAAGACGCTATGAAGAATAAGAACTTGACTAAGGATTCAAAGGTTATAGTATATGACACAAATGACAAGGATGCTATGGCAGTTGCCCAGTACCTATCTGGAAAGGGCATCAAGGATATAAAAACATACAATGCCAAGGAATGGATAGATGGTGAAAAGGAACTTGCATCATACAAGAACTACCATCTTTTAGTTGCTCCAAGCATTGTAAAGTCAATTGTTGATGGTAAGACTCCAGAAGGTTTTACAACAGCTAAGGATATTAAGGTTGTAGATGTAAGATGGGGAGGCAACAAGGAATCAGGATATTTGCAGGGCCATGTACCAACAGCAATACATATAAATACAGATGATATTGAGCCACCTAAGAAGAATAAGAAAGGTGACACAGAATGGAAGCTTGCAGATGACAAGGCTTTAGTTAAGTTGTTACTAGACAATGGCATAACTTCTAGTGACTGTGTTATAGCAACAAGTCCAGAACCAATGGCAGCAGCTAGATTTGCAGTTGTATGCAAGTATCTTGGTGTTAAGGATGTTAGAATAATGAATGGTGGTCTAGTTGGATGGTCATCAAATGGTTATGAACTAGCTACTAAGGAAGAAACTCCAAAGAAGGCAAGTGATTTTGGTGTTACTGCTCCACAGAATCCTGCTTTAATTGATACAATGGAAGAAGCTAAGGCTATGCTTGAAAACAAGGATAAGAATGTACTTGTTGACAATAGAACTATAGGCGAGTACCAGGGTAAGGTAACAGGTTATTCATACCATAAGAAAAAGGGTAGAATACCAGGTGCAGTATATGGTCATGCTGGAATTAAGAATTCAAGCTCAATGTACTACTATAGAAATATAGATAAGACTATGAGAAATGCCCAGGAAATAGAAGAATTATGGAAGAAGGATGGAATTGATACTTCTAAGCACCTATCATTTATGTGTGGTAGTGGTTGGAGAGCATCTGAAATACTATGGTACTCAATGGTAATGGGTATGGAAAATACATCTTTATACAGTGATGGATGGATAGGATGGTCAAATTCAGGCCTACCTACTGAAGCTGGGGATAACAAGTAGTAAATATAAATTAATATATAAAAAATGTAAATTTTAGAGTATATTAGTAGAAATTTGGAGTAATATGTTTGAAAGAATTAAAAAAATATTAATTGTATTATTATGGTTTGTGCAATTTGCATTATGTCTAGCAATAAAATACCTGGAGAAACTTTCAAGAGTTAAAGCAGGTGTTAACCATCACTTGTATTTCAAAAAAGAAGAGTATATGCAGATGTTTTTTACAGATGAAAAGATAAGGATTATGTTTATCTGTGCTCTGGTATTATTGGCTATTGCCCTACTACTTATGATGGTTGCAAAGAATAAAAAAAATATTTGGATGGGACTTGGAACTATTAACCAATGTCTCTGGTCATCTGTATTTATATATGACCTAATTGCAAAATCAGCACTTGAAAGCATTGTTTATCCTTATGCTATGTTTGTACTTTCTATTAATATAGTCATAGCCGTTGTCATGATTTTATTGGGAGCAAGCTTACAAACAAAAGTCAAAATACAAGAAAATATTAATAACAAATAATAAATCACGGCATCATAAGGTTATGGTGCCGTTTTCAAAAATAAATATTTTTAAGGAGGGTTTAATGAATACTTTAATATGCTACAAAAAATGTACTACTTGCAAGGCAGTAGAAAAATTGATGAAAGATCAGGCTATTGATTATGGAATAAGGGAAATAGACAAGGACAATCCAACAAAAGATGAATTAAAGAAATGGAAGGAAATGTCAGGTCTAGATCTAAAGAGATTTTTCAATACTAGTGGTAAAATATACAAGGAAATGGGTCTATCTAAAAAGCTAAAGGATATACCAGAGGATGAACAGTTTGATATGCTTGCTAGTGATGGTATGCTAGTTAAAAGACCCATATTATTGTTAGATGATAGTAGAATATTTGTAGGACCTGATGTTAAAAAATACCTTTTAGGAGAGCTTGATGAAGATAAATAAGTACATGGACTTGGTGGACTATACGATGTAGTAAATGGCTTATATCTTGATTAAAAATATATAAAGGTAGACAAATAATAAATCCCCGGAAATTACATTATCTGGGGATTTTAATTAATATGAAAGATTTCCTAATTTGCGGGAGTATTTTTCAATTTTTTCATAAAACTAAAGAAAAATGTTGATGTTAGTATTGCTGAGCTCAGGTCTGCAAACGGGGCTGAATATAGAATACCATTTAGACCTGCAATTTTAGAGAATATAATTATAGCAGGCATCAATATTATAACTTGTCTAGTTAATGTAAGCAACATGGCTATTTTTGGTTTTCCTATAGCTTGGAAGAAGTTGGATCCAACTATCTGGAAACCTACGACTGGAAGACACATTATCCAAATTCTCAGGGCCATTACTCCGAAGTTCATCAGATTTTCTTGTCTATTAAATAGTCCGACTAACGCACGTGTTCCAAACATGGCGAGAAGAAATCCTGAGAAGGATATTATTGTGGCAACTATGATAGATGCAGTTGCAGCTTGCCTTACCCTTGTGTAGTTCTTTGCTCCGTAGTTAAAGCTTACAATAGGTTGTAGACCTTGGTTTAGACCTATTATAGGCATGATCATCAGCATCTGTATGGAGTTGATAATACCCATGCCAGAGATAGCTATGTCGCCACCATATCTTGCAAGATAGGTATTTAGTATAAGGTTAAGCACACTAGTTGCTAACTGAAGCATAAAGCCTGGTAATCCCAACATTAATACTTCCTTAGATATTTCGGGAACGATTTTCATATTTTCTATTCTTAGTCTATGAGGGGCATCCTTTTTTAGGAAGTGGCTTGCAGACCAGACAAGAGATACAATCTGAGATATTACAGTTGCTGTAGCAGCTCCACTCATTCCCATCTTGAAAACAAATATAAATAAAGGATCAAGTAAAATGTTTATACCAGCCCCTACAAACATAGTTATCATAGCAAGTTTAGGTTCACCACTGGCTCTCAAAAAATTATTAAATCCCATACCAAGGACTTGGAAAATAGTTCCCATAAAAATTATTCTCATATATTCCATTGAGTATGGAAGGACAGCCTCACTTGCTCCAAAGACTGTCATAAGGGGCTTTAGAAATACTTCTCCAAGAATTGTTATCACGGATCCTACAATTATGAGCATAGCTACTGCATTTCCTATTGATTTTTCTGCCTTATCGATTTTTCCCTGACCCAAACTTATTGAAAAAACTGTTGCACCACCTTGACCGAACAGTATTCCTATAGCAAGGGTTATAATCATAGCTGGAAATGAAATTGTTATTCCAGCTAATCCATTTGCACCCAAATCTGGCGCATTACCAATGAACATTCTATCTACTACATTATATAGGGCATTAACCATCATGCCAATAATAGCAGGAATAGAAAACTGATATAGTAATTTAGAAATTTTTTCATAACCTAGTGGGTTATTTATCTGTATTTTATCTCTTGTTTGTTCCATTAAATATCCTTTCTACATTATTTGCCATTCTATTTAAATAGTCATAGGCTAAATTTTTTTCTTCTGGTGTCATATCATAGGTTAGTATGTCTACCCATGACTCCAATATGTAATGCATGGGCTCTATTATTTCTATACACTTGTCGGTTAGGTATATCTTATTTTGTCTTTTGTCGTGTTGACACCTAATCTTTTCCACCATACCCTTTTTTATTAGGGACTGTATGGCTCTTGCTGTGGAAGCCTTGTCTATATTCAAATAACTTGATAAATATTCTTGAGATACACCCTCATTTAAATATATAGTTATTATAAAGGGCTGTTCCGAACTTGTAATATTCAAATCTTTCAGATGGATGTTTTTATAAACCTGTCCCTTTCTGTATAGGAGAGAAATTATTCTACTAGGACTTATTTTGGCAGATTCTTTTATTGTTTCCATGCTTATATTGGTTTTTTTTATCATAAGTACCACCTCTTTTTATATTGTTATATTAAAAATAGACTTAAGAGTCTTATATTGGATAATGTATTTATGAAACTCCTATTTAGTTGATATGACAACTATATAAGAGTATATATCTTTTTAGTTGTTATGTCAACTAAAAAGTTTATATGGATGTATATTATGGTATAATCAAAATATATAGTCACATTTTGGGAGGTTATTATGAAATTTACATTATGTTACCTAATAAGGGATGGGAAGTATTTGATGCTTCACAGGACCAAAAAAGAGGTGGATGTCAATAAAGGCAAATGGATAGGTGTTGGTGGTAAGCTTGAAGAAGACGAAACTCCAGCTCAGGGTATAGTAAGAGAAATTAAGGAAGAAACTGGATACGATGCTCATGATTGTATATTTAGGGGAGTGGTGGTATTTAAGTACAATAACAACCCACCAGAAGATATGTATTTGTTTACATGCCAAGACTTCTCTGGTAGCCAAAAAATATGCGATGAAGGAGACCTAGCTTGGGTAGATATAGACAAGATAGAAGACCTCAATATATGGGATGGTGACAGGATATTCCACAGGTTGTTAAGAGAGGGTAAGGGGCTTGGTGAAGACAAGATATACCTTACACTCGACTACAAGGATGACGTGCTCATGTCTGATAAGCTTGAGTACAGGAAGGACTTGATATAGTCTAGAAAGGAATAGTATGAGATTAAAAAATACATATAGGGGCTTGCCCAAGGAACTTTACAGTGATCTTTTAGATAGGGTTTGGTTGGGCGAGTGTGATATGGATAAGTTAGAAAATTTTACATATAACAAGGGCGGTGTAAGCACCCTACTTGTAAATGAAGATCTTGCCAAGGATATGGGTCTTGATCCAAAGCTACTATATAGCAAGGATATGGCCTTGGTCTTGACTGGGAAAAATAAAATTAAGGGTACAGAGCCTATAGCACAGGCCTACATGGGTCATCAGTTTGGCTATCTAAATATGCTAGGTGATGGTAGGGCAATTCTACTAGGAGAGCTTGAAGTAGGTGACAAACTAGTAGATATACAGTTGAAGGGTTCTGGAAGGACTATCTACTCAAGAGGAGGAGATGGCAAGGCAAGTCTAGGGCCTATGGTCAGAGAATACCTTATAAGCGAGGCTATGGCTGGATTGGGCATAGCTACAACAAGGAGTCTTGCAATTTGTTTGACTGGCGAAGATGTGTTCAGGTACAAAAGAGAAAAGGGGGCAGTCTTAACTAGGATAGCAGATTCCCATATAAGGGTTGGAACATTCCAATTTGCTGAACAAACGGGTGGCAAAGATATGGTCAAAGACTTGGCAGATTACTCAATTAAGAGACACTATAAGGATATTTTAGATGATGAAAACAAATCATCTAGTTCAAATATATACATAGAATTTTTCAGACGAGTTTTGAATAGACAGGCCAAGTTAATAGCTGATTGGATGTCTGTAGGATTTATCCATGGGGTCATGAATACGGATAATATGGCTATATCAGGTCAGACTATAGACTATGGACCATGTGCCTTTATGGATACTTACAGGCTGGACACAGTATATAGCTCAATCGATAAGGCTGGTAGGTATGCCTATAAGAACCAGCCTACAATAGGGGCTTGGAACCTATCATGGCTAGCCCATAGTCTTGTTGATTTGTTTGACCAAGACCATGAAAAGGGCCTTGATATAGCGAAAAAAGAGTTAGAGAAGTTCCACTTGATATTTCACTCATTCTGGTTTGATAAGCTAAAAAAGAAAATAGGTATATACGGTAGTGAAGAAGATGATAGTAGGTTATTATTTGAATTACTGACTATGCTTGAAAAGTATGAAGCAGACTATACAAATACATTCCTTGCAATGACCTATGATGAGCTAGATTACAGGGAACTTACAGGAATAAAAAACTTATTTGAGTCAGATGAGTTCAAGGCTTGGAAGGACAAGCTTGACTCTAGGAGAAGCCTAGACATACAAAAATCAAGGGCAAAAGAAAACGACTATAAGAATTTGATGAAACAAAACAATCCTGTGATTATAGCTAGAAACAGATTGGTAGAAGATATTATAAGCGGTCTTGAAAACGGTGGTGACTTGTCAGAACTAATTGAACTTGCAAGTGCCCTTAAAAACCCATACGAATTAAATCAAGTCAATATAAAGTTGGCGAAAAAAGATATTTCAACACCACTTACTTATAGGACATATTGTGGTACATAGGAGCCATGATATAGGACACATATACACTATGAAATACAAGATATATACAATATGTATATAATAAATACTCCATTTATGGTAGAATAGTCTATAGTATAGCTCTAGGTTAGAGGCGGAAAAAAAGTGAATACTAAAGTGATTATGGAAAAGTTTAGAAGGGCTATTTCCTACTTGATGATCTTGTTACTTGTTGTCACAATGGCAACAGGATGCTCTCAGAATCTTACGGATTCACAAAAGAGTAATGTTTCATCGAAGGACAGGGAAGTTAGCCAGAGAGGGCCAAAGAGGATAATATTTTCAAATGACGGATTGATTTATTATACTGGTGACCACTATAAGACGTTTGAAAAATTGTATGAGGAGGATGAATAGTGAAATTAATAGTTGACTTTAACAAGATAAATAGTTTAGATGAGTTCCATGAATTTATGGCTAAGGAACTAAATTTTGGGGATGAATATGGATATAATTTAGATGCACTACATGATGAAATCAAGTCTTACAAGGATTTAGATATAGAAGTAATCAAGGGTGGCAAGGTTCAAATGGAGATGCAAGAACTAATAGAAGACATGCTGACTAGATAGGCCTAGTTATAAATTTAAAATATTTTATTAAGGTGATATTATGTTGGATATAAAAAATATAATGGAAGATAGGGGTCTTGATATAGGACTTCTAGGAGCAGCCTTGAATATTAGCGATGAAGAAATATCTGAGATCTTAGAAAATAATGATCCTAGTATGCTGGATGACATATTGTTAGGAGAATTGGCTAGGGTCTTGGATATAGATGTTCAAGAATTGATAGTTGAATAGTAAAAGTAAAAAAACCTAGTTGGGACTCAGTCCTGACTAGGTTTTTTGATAGTAAGTTTGGTATTTATTTTTTTAAAGCTTTTTTAACACCTGTATATATCAGTAAAGAAGTAACTATACCAAATAAGGCCTGTAGAGTATTGGCAGGAGCCGCTGCTATAGACTGCTTAATACCGCCGTACATGAATATTTCACCTATGAAATAACCACTCACCATAATAGCACCACCTACAATACTTGCTATAATGTTACCCTTTTTATTGGGAATCTTTTCGCAAATTAGACCACAGACGTAACCTTCCAAGCCCTTGGTAATAAATGTTACTGGTGCATATACGCCATAACCTGATATAAGATCAGCTAGTGCAGAACCTACACCACCTATAACAGCACCATGTTTCCTACCTAGGTACATAGCAGAGAATAAAACTACTGTGTCACCCATATTTACGTAACCATTTGCTCCAACTACTGGTATCTGAACAATCATAGTCATTACAGTCGTAAGTGCCATCAAGACTCCGCAAAGGACAAGGTCTTTGGTTGTAAAACCGTTCTTTGTCAATGCATTATCACTCATAATAACCTCCTAAAAATAAATTAATAAGAATAATATCTATATTCATGATAATACACTTTTTTATCTTGTTCAATTTATATTGGATATAAAATGAAATTGTACTAGTACACTAATTTATTTGGCTGATAAGTCGTTGAAAATATTTATAAGTGTATTCTTTTCATTTGAACCTACACTAGAGAAAAATTCCTTGATAAGAGCATCATGCTCAGGAATCACCTTGCTAATTAAGTTGTTTCCAGCATCTGTAAGACTTAGTAGGTATCTTCTCCTATCAGCTTCATCCTGTTTTCTAACAAGTAGACCCTTCTTAATTAAGTTATTTACTATAACAGGTATATTACCACCTGTCATAAGTATAGTTTCCTGAACGTTACCTATACATAACTCACCATTTTTATGTAGGACTTCCATAATAGAAAACTGGCCCCTAGTAAGGTCGTATTTTGAAAATATTTTTTCTGCATCTCTCTGTATCATATTTATAGTTCTGTTAATAGCATAGTACAGATTTTTATCTTGATTCTTCATAAAATCCTCCTTTTAAAACAATTTTTGTGAAATACGCATATTAAAACAGTTTTTGTGAAAATACACATAACTGAATATATTTATAGTAAATTTATACCACTATTTAAAGCATTAAAACAGTTACTAACTATTAATTTATTTAAAATACAGATTGCATATGTTGAGGCTCTTCTTGATATGATAATTTACATCTAATATAATGGATGATATAATGGTAGATAAACAATGATGCCGCAGTAGTAGATAAAAATATGTACAAACAAGATCGAATCGTGGTAGATAAAAATGTGTACAAACAGGATCAAATCTAAGTATAGGATGATGGATGTGAAGATATGTTAACAGAAGATAGGTACGAATATATAATTGAAAACATAAACAGAAATAATTCAGTCAAGCTAAAAGACCTAGTGGATATACTAGGGACTAGTGAGTCTACAGTGAGACGAGATCTTGACGAATTGGAAGCAAGAGGTTTCTTAAAAAGAGTGAGGGGAGGAGCTATTTCGAGCTCTAATTTTACCCAAGATATTAGCATTAATACTAGAAAGCACGAAAATACTGACAGTAAAATAGCTCTTGGTAGGTATTGTGCAAGTTTGGTAGAGGATGGTGACTGCCTGTATTTAGATGCGGGGACTACAACCAATGAGATCATACCCTTTTTAAAGGGGAAGGATATTGTGGTAGTGACAAACGGAATACACAATATAGACAGGCTTGTAGAAAATAAGATAAGGTCTTATATAATAGGTGGCTCTATAAAACCTATGACCAACACCATTGTAGGTGAAATGGCAGTAGAAAATTTGTCTCATTATCGATTCACTATAGCTTTTATAGGGGCCAATGGAATAAGTTATAAATCTTCTATAACAACACCAGATGTTAGCGAGGCGGCTGTAAAGAAGAAGGCAATACAGCTATCCAAGAGGCCTTATGTTGTTGCTGATTCAAGTAAGTTTGATAAGGTGTCATTTTCCGAGATATGTAGGCTAGAGGATGTAAGTATCATCACAAATGTCAGTGAGGATGAAATAGATCCTAGGATAGTTGAGGCCAGTGAAGTAATAACAATATAATAATGACCTAATCCACCTGATTTAACGCAGGTGGTTTTTTATTGTTTATAAAAAAGTGCTTCAAAATGATAGCATTTGAAAGAAAATGATAGTAAATGATTGAAAAGATGTTTTTTTGGTGGTATAATCAACTTAAAGATAAGATAAAACCCAAGAAAACGGTTTAATAATTTGGAAAAATGAAAGGTTGTGAGGGAATGATATATTCTGTGACCTTAAATCCTTCAATTGACTATATTGTGAAGTTGGATAATTTTACAGAGGGTGAGTTGAATAGGTCAAAGGGAGAATACACCAATGCAGGTGGCAAGGGAATTATGGTCTCTAAATTGCTTTCAAATTTAGGCATAGACAATATAGCCCTTGGTTTTTTGGGAGGCTATACAGGACAATATATAAAAGATTGGTTTAATCAAGAAGGCTTGAGAGAAGACTTTACTAGGGTAAATGAAAATACTAGGATAAACGTAAAGCTAAAATCCATGTCTGATTCAGGTCAGATTATAGAGAGTGAAATCAATGGAAGAGGTCCTAAGATATCGGCCTCTGAACAGGATGATTTCTTAAATAAAATAAGGAAGCTAAATCCTGATGATACCCTGATAATTTCTGGTAGTTCTAGTCCAGGTTTAGACAAGGATATAGTAGACCAAATGATAAATATATGCAAGGATAGGGGGTCAGACTTTGTTGTAGATACTACTGGAGGAGCTCTGATGGAGGCTATGAGACAAAGACCCTTGCTTGTCAAACCTAATACAGTAGAACTTGCTCAATTATTTTCGGTGGAACTTGAAACCAAGGATGATATAGTAAAATACGGTAAGAAGTGTTTGGAAATAGGTGCCCAGTATGCAATAGTATCAATGGGTGGTGACGGAGCCATGTTCTTTGATAAAGATAAAGTATACTATTCACCGGTGGTCAAGGGCCAGTTAGTCAATTCAGTTGGTGCTGGTGATTCAATGATAGCTGGATTTGTAGGAGCTATCAAGAGTGGTAGGAGCCCTATCGATAGCTTTAGGTATTCAGTAGCAACAGGTACGGCAACTGCCTTTTGTGAGGACATAGGTAAAAAAGAAGAAGTAGACAATATCCTATCTAGGGTAGTTGTTGAAGAATATATTTAGTAAATTATAAAGGAGCAATTATGAGAATTTCGGAATTATTGAAAAAAGAGATAATGATCATGGACCTTAAATCAGACTCTAAGCTAGCTGCTATAGATGAGATGGTAGCCATGTTAAAAGAGAAAAACATGATAAACGATGAAGAAGTCTTTAAGGCAGAAATCCTAAAGAGGGAAGAGTCTTGTTCTACAGGATTGGGAGATGGTATAGCCATGCCTCATGCCAAGACAAGTGCAGTAAACAGGCCATGTGTCCTATTTGCTAGGAAGAAAGATGGACTTGACTATGAAGCCTTGGATGGCCAACCATCAAGACTATTCTTTATGATAGCTGCAGAAGAGGGAGCCAACAATACTCATATAGAGACACTTGCTAATCTTTCTAGGCTACTCCTAAATCCAGATATAATAGAAGCATTGATCAATGCTAAGGATGAAGATGAGGTTCTAGCTATATTTGCCAAGGGTGAGTCAGAGGGTGAGGAAGCTAAAAAGGCTGATGATGCCCAGAAGGTGGTAATGGCAAATGACACTGAAAAACCCCTAGTAGTAGCTGTAACAGCTTGTCCAACTGGTATAGCCCATACCTATATGGCAGAAGAGGCCCTGAAGGAAAAAGCAAAGCAGATGGGTGTAAATATAAGGGTTGAGACAAACGGAAGTGATGGAGCAAAGAATGTCCTTACTAAGGAAGAAATAGAAAAGGCTGTAGGGGTGATTGTTGCAGCTGATAAGAATGTTGAAATGGATAGGTTTGACGGTAAAAAAATAATTAGAGTACCTGTTTCAGAGGGGATAAGAAATCCTGAAGCTCTTATAGTAAAGACCTTGAACAAAGAAGGAAAAATATATAAGTCTGAAAATAGTACTAGAGAAGATGTAGCTACTGAAAAAACTTCTCTAGGAAGCAAGATATACAAGGATGTTATGAATGGTGTATCACATATGCTACCATTTGTAGTTGGTGGAGGTATCTTGATAGCTGTTTCATTTATGGCTGAGAGCGCATTTGGTGAAAAAAGTCAGATCTTCAAGTTCCTTATGGACCTAGGTGGCAATGGTGCATTTACCTTCTTGATACCTATATTGGCAGGTTATATAGCCATGTCTATAGCTGATAGACCGGGTCTAATGCCGGGTATGGTTGGTGGTCTAATGGCAGTGAATGCAGGGGCAGGTTTCTTGGGAGGTCTTGCTGCAGGTTTTATAGCGGGTTATTCTGTAAACTTATTAAAGAAGCTAACATCGTCAATGCCTAAATCACTAGAGGGAATCAAACCAATGATAATATATCCTATATTTGGTCTACTTCTTACTGGTTTAGCCATGTTCTTTGTAATTGACCCGATATTCTCAGTTGTCAACACATATATGAACAATACCCTTACTCATCTAGGTACAGGTAATGCAATCTTGTTGGGAGCAATCCTAGGTGGAATGATGGCAGTTGATATGGGTGGTCCAGTCAACAAGGCTGCGTATGCATTTTCAATAGGTGTTTTCACATCTACAAAGATGGGATATTTGATGGCGGCAGTAATGGCTGGAGGTATGGTACCACCACTTGCCATAGCCCTTGCTACAACAGTATTTAAGAAAAAGTTCACTCAAAAAGAGATCCAGTCGGGTCTTACAAACTGGATACTTGGATTAACATTTATAACAGAGGGAGCGATACCTTTTGCTGCGGCAGACCCAATCAGAGTAATTGTCAGCTCAGTCATAGGTTCAGCCATAGCAGGTGGACTCACTCAGTTATGGCACGTAAATGCACCAGCACCACATGGTGGAGTCCTAGTATCATTTGTTATGAGCGGTCATGACGTGGCTTTCTTCTTGTTATCAATCCTAATAGGTATGCTAGTATCAGGTATGATATATGGGGTATGGAAAAGACCAAACAATATGGAAGTAAAATAAGCTAGACAATAATATGAGTTCAAACAAGTGTTAGATAAATTTTAAAGTCAAAAAATAAATACAATATAAAGAGGCTCCTAGTAATTTCTTGGGAGCCTTTTAGAATACTGTAATTTTTGTGCAAGATAGCAATTAAAAATATAGTAGTTAATTATAAGCTTCTTACTATATTTATTATATCCAATGTCAATTTTGGACAGACTGTAGTAAGTAGTCCTTTTTCCTCTAAAATTTTAGATTCTTCAGGTATCGATAGGTTGTAGCCCAAGATATCTGAACAGACACTAGATTTTTGGATTTTTTCATATTTTTCCTTGTATTGGAATATCTTTGATATCATTTGTCCCTTTGCTGGGTCATCTTCCTTAGAATGTCCATATTTTAGTCCAAGAGCGATTAGACCGCCTATATATGAGCCACAAATTTCTCCCTTAAATACACCACCACCGAAAGTAGCAGCAGACTTTAGGGCCATATCTGTATCCATACCAAGGTCACTCGCTATAGCATACACTATCACCTGGCCACAATCAAGGCCTTTGCCGAACATAGACAGTACGTCTTCAACGGTATTGATTTGAGCTTTAAAAGTCATAATTATATCCTCCTAAAATTATTGTTTTATTGTTTGAAATATACATATTATTATATCATAGAAGTATGGATATATGTAGGCTAATAGTATATACTATAGAATAAAGCGTCCTAGTCTAACTTGAGAAACTTGGTAAAATGCTTGTAATTTACCTGAACTAGTCTGGGATTAATAAGGAGGTAATAGATGTTTGGATACGTTAGAATAAATAAACAAGACCTAACTTTTAGGGAGTATGAACACTACAAGGCTTATTATTGTGGCTTGTGTAAGTATTTAAAGAGAAACCATACAGAGGTATCTAGATTGAGTATAAATTATGATATTACATTTTTGATATTGATACTGACTTCACTTTATCAACCGGATTCAGAGATATTCTATGAAAAGTGTATAACTGATCCGGTCAAGAAGAAAAAGCATATATCAAATGAGTACACAGAGTATGCTGCTAGTATGAATATACTCTTGACATATTATAAGTTGGAGGACAATGTAGAGGATGAGGGAGGACTTGTCAATAATATAGCTAAACTAGGATATAGGCCTAGTTTTAAGACTGCCTACTCAAAGTATCCTAAAAAGGCAGCCTACATTAAAAAATGTCTATCAGACTTGTCTGAACTAGAGGCTAATAATGAAAATAATATAGACCTTGTATCAAATACTTTCGGCGACCTGATGGGTGAGATATTTGCCTACCAAGATGACCAGTATCAAGATAGGCTCAGGGACCTAGGATTTAATATAGGCAAGTATATCTACATACTCGATGCCTACGAAGACCTAGACAAGGACCTAAAGTCAGGATCTTATAACCCATTTAAGGACTACGAGGATAAGAGAGAGGTCCTTAAAGAAAGGGTGGATAGGCTCATTCAAACATGCCTATTTAGGTTGGAGTCATCGGTTAATTCTCTAGATATAAAGGTCAATAAACCTATAATAGATAATATAATATATTCCGGCATATTTTTTAGGTATAAGGGAATATTAAATGGTGTAAACAATAAGAAAAATCAAGTATAAAATAGGAGGAAGAAATTGAAGTCTGGTGTAGATGAAAAATTGGGTCAAATGCCCATAAAAAAGTTAATATTATCAATGTCAGCTCCGATTGTAATATCCATGCTTGTTCAATCAATGTATAATTTGGTGGATAGTATATTTGTCGCTCAAATTGGAGAGGATGCCCTTACGGCTGTATCCCTTGCCTTTCCACTTCAGCAATTATTTTTTGCTGTCGGAATAGGTACAGCTACAGGAGTTAACTCATACATATCTAGATGTCTAGGTGCTCAAAATAGGAAGAATGCAAATAAGGCTGCCAATAATGGTATAGTTCTAGCATTACTTTCTTATCTGGTATTCTTTGCAGTAGGACTCTTATTTGCAAGGGACTTTATAATGCTTCAAACTCAAGATCCTAGTATTATAAGTCAGGGACCTATATATTTGAGGATATGCTGTATGGGGTCTGCTGGTATCTTTATGCATCTTATGGTCGAGAGAATACTTATGGCAGCAGGATCTACAATGCTTACTATGGTTGCACAGATGACAGGGGCTATACTCAATATTATATTGGACCCAATACTAATATTTGGACTTTTTGGTATGCCTAGTCTGGGGCTTATGGGAGCAGCGGTTGCAACTGTTACATCACAGACTGTAGGCGCAATCATAGTGACAGTCTTTTGTATTAAATACAATAAGGATATCAAGCTATCTCCAAGGTACATGAAGTTAGATCCACATATAGTTATGAATATATACAAGGTGGGGCTTCCATCAATAGTGATGATTTCCATAAATTCACTAACGGTATTTTCCCTTAACAAGATATTGGCTAATTTTTCCAATACAGCAGTTGCCTTGATGGGTGTATACTACAAGTTGCAGGGATTTATATTTATGCCTATTTTTGGCCTAAACAACGGGGTTGTACCAATAGTTGCATATAGTTATGGTGCCAAAAACCAAGATAGGTTAAGAGAAGTAATAAAAATTGCTATGGTATATGGACTAGCAATTATGTTAGTTGGAATGGTTATAATGCAGCTTATGCCAGATAAATTGCTAATACCATTTAAACCGTCTCAATATATGATAGACGCTGGTGTAATAGCATTTAGGATTATGAGTATGAGTTTCTTATTTACTGGAGTATCTATAATATCTTCAGGTGTATTTCAAGCTATTGGTAGTGGATTTTTGAGCATGAGTATATCCATAATAAGGCAGTTGGTGGTACTTGTTCCTGCATCATACCTATTGTCACTCACTGGCAACTTAAACAATGTATGGTGGGGTGTATTTATAGCTGAGTTGGTATCTTTTATTGTGTGCCTATTTGTACTCAAACGGGATATATTCAGCATTGACGGAGTTAAGTTTAAGCAGATAAATTGATTATTGATATAAAAAAGGAATCCAAGATTTTAGTCCTGGATTCCTTTTAGCATTTGATCTGCACTGTATGGATACAACTTGTCGAATTTACCGAATACAAAATACCTGTAGTTACTGTCATCATAATAACATGACATAAGGCTTACAACTGCCTTACCATCTGCCTGTGAAGTCATGGAATCCTGTATTAGGTCTAGTCTGTCATTTTTTACTTTTAGGGTCTTAAAAACAGTGTACTCATATATATTTTTTTGTTTGTAAGTTTGATCTTGTCTCCAAGCTTTACATTCATTAGTCCACCAAATAAGAGTTTTTCATTCTTCATATAGTGACCGGCAATTGCATAGTTACCTAGCCCCATCCTTTGGTTTGGTTTCATTGTACAAGCACCGAACATAAGGTTATTATTTTCAAGTCCATCGAAAATAGCGATATTTTTGTTTATAGATGGAATTGTAAGCTGTCCGACAACCTTGGACATATCTGCATCTTTTGCATTGAGAATAGCTCCATTGATATCTATGGGTTTAACCTTTGATTGGTCGAAGTTTTTATCACCTGAATTGGCATTTTGAACAAGTTCTTTACTTGAAACATCTTCGACTATGCCTTGATTTTTGTTCAGAAGGAACAATTCAGCTATTTTTGGGAAGGAGAAGAAAACAACTCCTATAAGGATTAATAGTATACCTAATTTTTTCATAATAATTAGCAGATTTACTGCAACCTCCAAATCTTTTTTATTTTTATAATTCAATATCAAAACCAATAAGTAAGTTAAAATCAATAAAAATCCATTTATTGATTTATTATAACATAATAATCTATTTAATATAAGATATCATTTATGTATTATTTTTGTTTTATTTTTTCTTAAAATATGATATTATATAGATAAATATATATATAATTTATATCAATTTGTAGAGAAATAGGAATTTTAGTATGATTAAGGACACGATAATATAGGGGGTAAAATTATGAAATATGGTAAAAAATTAGCCAGTTTATTATTGGCAGCAGCAATAGCCGTACCAATGACTCTAGCTAGTATTTATGCGGATGAGTCAAGTGATAAGGAATTAAAGGCAAGTATTCCTTTTACTAAGACTGATGAAGCCGGCAACAAGTTAGCAGGGGCTACAGTAGAGTTTTACAAGGAAACACAGTTTTTATTTAAGGCTACAACTAGGGATGATGGTAAACTAAATCCATCGGATGCACCTAAGTATATCAATGAGAAGGGTGAGTTGATGCTTAAGAACGGAGACTATTCTTATAGAGAGGTAAAGTCACCTTCAAACTATATGTTAAATACAGATATAAATAAATTTTATGTAATAGGAGACGTAGCTGATTCGATAAATCTTGAAAATAAGAAAATTCCAGAAGGTAAGGGTCAGATAATAATAAAGGCAATAGACAAGAAAAACCGTAATGGACTTGAAGGTGCAGAAATAGAAATATACAGTAAAAAGAATGGTACTAAGAACGATATAGTTGCAACACTTAATACTGATTCTAATGGTAATGTTATATCTTCATTCTCACAGGGTGTTGCAGATTCAGGCATAGAGCCAGTTGGAAGTGGTATAGCAATCAATCCTGGTACATATTACATTAAGGAAAACAAGGCTCCTCAGGGTTATTATCTAGCTGATAAAGAATTAAAAATTGTAGTTAACAAGGCTAGCCAGTCTACTGTTACAATAGAGCATAAGCTAAACGATGGCAAAAAGCCAAATCCACAGGCAAGAGAGACTGGTGTTAAGATAAAGGGAATTAATATAACAACAAACAAGCCTATGCCAGGCTTAGAAGTTGCTATCTACATGTATGATAACAATGGTAAGCTTGTAGAAAAAGAAATATTTATTGGTAAAACTGGTAGTGATGGATACATTTCAAGTTCATCTCTAGGAAGCAACCTACTATCAAAGGGCGTAGTTACTTTAAATCCAGGTAAGTATGTAGCCAAGTTACACAAGCTTAAGGATGCTAAGAACCATGAGTTTACAGTTGTAAAAGACAAGGTGACTCCACTTGAATTAAAGACTAAGACTATAAGTACAGGCCTTAAGCCAGGTGCTAAGAAGTCTAGTCCACTAACTAAGTCTAAGAGAGCTACACTAGCTAAGACAGGATCAAAGAATACTAGAGCCTTATCAGTTTTAGGTCTTGGTATAGTTGCAGCTGGAGTTTTCCTAGTAAGGAAAAAGTAGTATAAAAACAATGATAAAAATTTGTTATTGATAACAATTTGCAAAAAATAAGGGCTGGTTTTAGCCCTTATTTTTTTATGCTCAAAGCAGCAAATAAAAAGCCTTTCAGCTAAAATACATCTTGTTAAAAGAAAAACAAAATAATTCCTAGTAAATTAGTCGAGATTGATTGATTTTTTTGGGTAAACATAGTAATATAGTCTTGTACAATGAGAAGATTAAATGTTAATAGAAAGGAACGTGAACCTAGTGAACGATAAATTATTAGAAATTAAGGACCTATGTGTTAAGGTTGGAGAAAAAGAAATATTAAAGGGTGTTAACCTAGTTATAAATAAGGGTGAAACACACGTAGTAATGGGACCTAATGGCTCAGGTAAATCTACACTTGTAAATACTATAATGAGCAATCCTAAGTATGAAATTACTTCAGGTAAGATATATTTTGAAGGTGAAGATGTAACTGATATGGCTGCTGATGAAAGAGCAAGAAAAGGTATTTTTATGTCATTCCAGCATCCGGTAGAAGTACCAGGTATCAGTGTTGAAAACTTCATCAGAACATCTAAGAATTCTGTTGAAGAAAAGCCAGTATCTGTATTGAGATTCAATATGGACCTATCTAAGAAGATGAAGGAATTAGAAATGAAGTCTGAATACGCTGGAAGATACTTAAACTATGGTTTCTCAGGCGGTGAAAAGAAGAAGACAGAAATACTACAGATGCAGATTCTTAATCCAAAGCTTGCTATGCTAGATGAAACTGACTCAGGACTAGATGTAGACGCAGTTAGAATAGTTGCTGAAGGAATAAAGAAGTATAAGAGTGATGAAAATGCACTTCTTATAATAACTCACCACAAGGAGATAATACATAACGTAAAACCAGACCACGTTCATGTTATAATTGACGGTAAAATCGTGAAAGAAGGAGATTTCTCAGTTATAACTAGAATTGAAGAAGAAGGATATGGCTGGATTAGAGATGAGGTGAATTCATCTAATGGAAACTAAGAAGAGAACTCAAATAGAAGAACAGGATCGTGGCATATACGATATAAAAAATGAATTTAAGTTCAAGTCAAAGACAGAAAAGGGATTAACTGAGGAAATAGTAACTCAGATATCAAGGGAAAAGAATGAACCAGATTGGATGCTTGAGATAAGACTTGCATCTTTAAAAAAATTCTATGAGCTTGATAATCCTACATGGGCACCCAACCTTGATGAAGTAAATATTGACGAGATAACTACTTACATCAGACCGGATGCTGACCTTGTTGAAGACTGGGACCAGGTTCCAGAAGACATAAAGAATACATTTGATATGTTAGGTATACCAGAAGCCGAAAGAGAAAAGAATCTTTCAGGTGTTGGTGCCCAGTATGACTCAGAAGTTGTATACCACAATATGCAGCAAGACCTTCTAGACCAGGGAGTAGTTTATACTGACTTTGAAACAGCGGTAAGAGAGTACCCAGATATAGTTAGACAGTACTTTATGAAGTGTATAACTAATGCAGACCACAAGTATGCTGCCCTACACTATGCTGTATGGTCAGGTGGTTCATTTGTATACGTACCAAAGGGCGTAAATGTAAACGTACCACTACAGTCATATTTTAGATTAAATGCACCAGGAGCTGGTCAGTTCGAACATACGCTTATAATAATTGAAGAAGGTGCCTACTGCCACTTTATAGAGGGATGTTCAGCACCTAAGTACAATGTTGTAAATGTACACGCCGGAGCAGTTGAGCTATTTGTAAAGGAAGGCGCAACTCTTAGGTATTCTACAATAGAAAACTGGTCAAGAAATATGTACAACCTAAATACTAAGAGATGTATAGTTGAAAAAGATGGTAAGATAGAGTGGGTATCTGGATCATTTGGTTCAAAGGTATCATGTCTATATCCGATGTCTATACTAAGAGGAGAAAATGCCAAGTCTGAATTCACTGGTATTACATTTGCAGGTAAGGGCCAGTACCTAGATACAGGTACAAAGGTAGTACATGCAGCACCTAATACATCATCAACAGTAAATTCCAAGTCTATATCTAAGGACGGAGGAGTTGCAATATACAGGGGTCTTGTAAAGATGACTAAGAATGCTACTGGTTCAAAATCTACAGTATCTTGTGAGTCTCTAATGCTAGACCAGGAGTCAAGGTCTGATACTATACCAGTAATAGATATAGCAACTCAGGATGTCGATTTAGGCCACGAAGCAAAGATAGGTAGAATAGATGATGAAGTTATCTTCTACTTGATGTCAAGAGGTATAAGTGAAGCTGAGGCCAAGTCAATGGTTGTTAGAGGATTCGCTGAACCTATAGCAAAGGAACTACCACTTGAATACGCAGTTGAAATGAACAACTTAATAAATCTTGAACTTGAAGGTACAATAGGTTAGGAGGAATTACGATGATAGCAAATACATTACCACTAATAACTTGGAGATGGCTAAAGGTAAACGACTCTATAATCGAATTGCCAGAGGTAAAAGACCAAGTTCACAATATAGTAGCAGAAGAAGGGGACAACATATCAACTCTATTTGATATAAATGAACTTTCTAGTGAAAACAAGGCTAGACATACTAAGATAAATATAGAAGCTAAGAAGGGGTCTAATGTAGACCTATACTATGTAGCTAGGTGTACAGATGAAGAAAAGGCCCTAACTGATATAGTTGCAGATGTAGCAGAAGATGCGTGTGTAAACTTTATCCAGGTTGAAGCAGGTGCCCACCAGGCTATTACAAACTATACTGCCAACTTGAATGGCAAGAAGTCTCAGACAAATGTTGAATCAGTATACTTTGTAAACAAGGACAAAAAACTTGATATAAACTATATAATCAACCATATAGGTGAAGAGACTAATTCAAACCTATTGATAAATGGGGCCCTAAAAGACCAGGCAAAAAAGGCCTTTAGGGGAACAATTGACTTTAAGAGAGGGTCAAAATTATCTAAGGGGGCTGAGGAAGAATATGCAACACTTCTAGATGAAGGTGTAAGAAATATCGCAGTTCCAGTCCTACTATGCCAGGAAGATGATGTTGAAGGTCTACATGCGGCCAGTGCAGGTAAGATAGACCAGGATATACTATTCTACATCATGTCTAGGGGTCTAGATATAGATTCAGCTAAGAAGATGATAGTTGAGACAAAGCTAGCACCTACTATCCACAAGCTACCTAACAAGGAGCTTAGTGAATCTGTATGGAAGCATATAGAAGAAAGAATATAATTTAATTGAAATAAAAGATATGATTGGGATTGTAGCACAAGAGTTCAATCCCAATTGTAAAATAAAATAAATAATACTATAGGTATAATTTAAGGAAGAGAGGCAAGCCCGATGGACAAGGAAAGAGTAAATGAAATAAGATCAGAATTCCCTTACCTAAATGAAGAAAAAATGGGAAGAAAGATAGTATATTTTGATAATGGAGCCACATCTCAGAAGCCACAGTGTGTTATTGACGCCCTAAGTAACTACTATAGTTACCAGAATGCAAACCCACACAGGGGTGCTCATTATCTAGGTATGCTGGCTACTGACCTTTATGAAGATGCAAGAAAGACTACAAAAGAGTTCTTGAACGCAAAATCAGAAAATGAAGTTATATTTGTAAGAAATACAACTGAAGCCCTTAACTTGATTGCCTATTCTTATGGATTGGACAAGTTAAATCCAGGAGATGAAATATTAATCTCCATCGTGGAACACCATAGTAACCTTGTTACATGGCAGTTTGTTGCCCAAAAGACAGGCGCAGTTCTAAAGTATGTATATTTAAATGACAAGAATGAAATAGATATGGATAGTTATAAGGCAGCCCTAAGTGAAAAGACTAAGGTTGTAGCACTTGCAGGAGCTTCTAACACAGTTGGTGGAGTTATAGATGTCAAGGAAGTTGTAAGACTAGCCCATGAAGTTGGAGCAGTTGTATCACTTGACTGTGCCCAGTTGGCACCTCATGTAGTGATGGATGTACAGGATTGGGATGTAGACTTTTTATCTTTCTCAGGTCACAAGATGTATGCGCCAATGGGTATAGGTGTCCTATATGGCAAGTATGAGATACTTGACTCAATGGTACCATATATGTATGGTGGAGATATGATAGAATATGTTTATGAACAGAATACTACATTTGCACCAGTACCAGCTAGGTTTGAGGCAGGTACTCAGAATGTAGGTGGAGCAGTTGCCCTAGCAGAGGCTATTAGATTTATGCAAAGAGTGGGAATAGACAATATCCATGAGCATGAACTAGCACTTACAGACTACTGCTATAAGAAGATGGCAGAACTTGACTTTGTAGAGATATATTCTACGGACTCATACCTAAGATCTCCACTTATAGACTTTAATATCAAGGATATACATTCACATGACGTGTCTACTGTACTAGATACTTACGATATAGCTATAAGAACAGGACACCACTGTGCGATGCCACTACATACTCATTTGAAGTTGAATTCTACATGCAGGGTAAGTTTTGCAGTTTATAATACATTTGAAGAAATAGACTTCTTTATTGATAAGTTAAAAGAAGTAAGAAAGGTGATGGGATATGGATCTTAAGAGTTTATATACTGATATGTTGCTTCAGGAAAGTAACAATAAGGCAAATAGAAGGGATTTAGATGATCCTACATTTAAGGAATTGGGTCATAATCCATCATGTGGGGATGAAATCACCCTACAGTTAAAGATGGATGGTGAAACAATAGAGGATGCCAGCTTTGTAGGCGAAGGTTGTGCTATATCAAGGGCATCTACATCAATGATGATTGACCTTATAAAGGGCAAAAATATACATGAAGCCAAGGAGTTGACAGAGAAATTTATAGGCATGATTAAGAAGGAAGTCGAAGTTGATGATGACCTAATTGATAGCCTAGGAGATGCAGTAGTACTTGAAAATGTATCAAATATGCCTGCTAGGGTAAAGTGTGCAGTGCTTGCATGGCATACACTAGCAAATATAATAGACAACAACTATTCTGAAACTAAGTAAGGCTTGTTTAGGCAAATTAAAAATTTTTCAATTAAGTAATGTCATAGTTTTGGCATTACTTAATTTTCTATTTAGACTTTTTGATAAGTGTGGTAAAATGTACTTGTAGCTTGATATATATAAAAGTATATTTATTGTACATTATTAGTATTTCAATAGGGCTACTTAAACAAATTTATTAATAATAAATGAGGTATGTTTATGTTTGATGAAAATAAGAAACTTTTAAAGTTTGAAGATGAAGAATTTAATTTAGAAGTAGACTACCAAAACAAGAATAGTGTATCTCAAGATACTATTGAGAGAGTAAGTATCAAAGATTCTGGTATGGATGATATATTGGATGTAGAATACGAAAACAAAAAAACAGACCAGTCGGAAGGTTTTGACCTTGATGATTCAGGCCATATACCAATGCTTGAACAATTGATGGCAAGCTCTAATAAGAATGTGTATTATGAAGAAGACCAAGAAGATCACTATGAAGAAGACGAAGATCACTATGAAGAAGACGAAGATTACTATGAAGAAAATGAAGATGATTTTGTTCCTATAGGACTTAAAAAACCAAAGCCTAGAATGTATGATGATTCCTTGGATAGTATTAGAACAGTCTTGCTTGATGAGTACGAAGATGATTTTGTAGATAATGAAAGTGATTTAGAAAATTTATCAATCAATTTTTACGATGATGATAATGAGGGCATAGAGTCTAAGAAACTTGAACAACTTGAAAGGATAGCGAGTGCCCTTGAGAGAATTGCTGATATGATGGAAAAAAGATAGGACTTGATAAAATGAAGATTTTATTTGAATTATTTGTAACCTTTATGAAAATAGGTGGTTTTACTTTTGGTGGTGGCTATGCTATGTTGCCGATGATTCAAAAAGAAGTTGTAAATAACAAAAAATGGGCTACTGATGGGGAAGTTTTGGACTACTTTGCTATCAGCCAAGTAACACCAGGTGTTATAGCCGTAAATACTGCTACATTTATAGGATATAGGTTGGCAGGAGTAATGGGTGGTGTATTTGCCACTATAGGAGTTATTTTCCCTTCAATAATTATTATTGCAATTATAGCTGCATTTTTAAATAACTTTGCCACTTTGCCGGTAGTTATCCATGCTTTTAATGGGATTAGGGCCTGTGTATGTGTACTGATTTTGACTGCTGTTTATAATATGGCTAAAAAGTCTATTGTTGATATAGCTACAGCTATCTTGTTTATTGCGGTTACACTAGTTACAATAATGAAAGTGGTATCTCCATTTGTACTTGTAATATTATCAGGTATTTTTGGGGTCATAATACAATTGATAAAGACTAGGAAGAAGGTGGGATAGTTGGGAAATATATATCTACTAGTCTACTATTTCTTTACAACAGGTCTATTTTCTATAGGGGGTGGACTTGCAACCCTTCCATTCCTATATGATATAGGTCAAAAAACAGGTTGGTATACTGCTATGGATGTCGCCAATATGGTTGCTATAGCCCAGTCAACTCCAGGACCTACAGGAATCAACATGGCTACTTATGTTGGATTCAAGCAGTTTGGAATACTTGGGGCATTTATTGGGCCTATATCTATAGTAGCGCCATCTTTGATCATAATTATCATAGTGTCTAAGATTTTGAATAAATTTAAAGAATCAAAGCTAGTAAAGGATGTATTTTATGGCATTAGACCTGCATCTACTGGTCTAATACTAGCTGCGGCCTTTAGTGTTATTCAAATATCCCTAATAAATATGGAGTCAGATTCTGGATTTGTAGGATATTTTAGGTGGCCAGCTCTAGGACTGGCAGCCTTGGTATTTGCACTATATAAGTGGAAGAAGCCCCACCCTATAGTCTTGATAATTCTTTCTGGTCTATTGGGAGTTATATTTAAAATATAAATGCCTAGAATAGGATAGCGACTTATTTTTTTGGAATTTGTCGCTCCTTATTCTAGGCTGTTTTTTAGTTGAAAAATTTAATCCTACTTTTGATTTTTTGATAGTAAAATTCTATTGCCATACTAAACATATAATCGTAGGCAAAAAAGCCTACTTGATATAATAAAAAACCTCCAAGCAGGTAGATTGGCTTTATATTTACAAGACCGACAAAATATCTTATCTCAAAATATATAAGCAATAAAACAAGGTTGGCATAGAGGATTTTTATAGGGGTTTGCCTATTAAAAATCAATTTAAAAGGAGAGTCCGTTGTCTGTTTTTTATACTTTGACTCTATAAGAGCTTTTACAATGCCGTAATTTCCTATCGAGCTTAAATATACAATAGCCCTTAGTTTATTACTGACCAAGAGCAGACAAAGTAGGGACAAGGCCACGAAATATAGACCTGCATACCTTAGATCGATTTCAACTATTACTGCAAGTATAATAAAAGATGAGACGACCATTAGGGCTATGGTATTTGTATCTATTATATTTACTAGTATAAAAATGATTGAACTAAAGGCGAGAAGGAGACCACAAAAGGCCAATTTTCTCGCCGTAGTATTTTTATTCATATTTATAGACCTAGCAGCAGGCTATTAAGTCTCCACCACAGCACTCACACATTGTGTCCAAGCACCATAGTTTGCAGCAGGTATCACAACAATTTCCACCACAGCAACAGCATCCAGCATTGTCTAGCCCGTTTCTGCTCCTATTGTAGTAGCCTGCCCTATTGTTGTAGCCACTTCTAGCATAGATGTATTGGTCATAGGCATCTTGATATTCCCTATTGCCTGGTTCCATAAACTTAGCCCTCTTAAGATAGTCTTCACCTTCTTCATAATAACCAAGTCTCATAGCTGCTAGTCCCCTAAGATAAAACCATTCAGAAGTCCTATCATCAAGTCCAGAAAGTGAATCATAGGCTCTTTTAAAATTTCCTTCTGATATCATTCTTCTTGTGTACGAAAAATCTGTAAATGTTGCTGTCATATATATCACTCCTTTAATTACATAATAGTATTATAAACTTTACTTATTCTTAGCTTCTTATAGATTGTCTATGTGGTTAACACCAGGTTTCAATTCATATATAACATCTTTTCTTTCTACCATTATTTTTGCCTTTTTACTCAAGTCACCATCCTGGGATATCTTGTTGAGCAATTCCCTAGATGGGTTTATGGCAATTGGGTTACCGACCCTTTTAAGCATACAAAAATCTCCGTTTGTATCTCCATAGGCATATGAATTTTCCATATCTATATCGTATTTTTTGATAAATTCATCTATGGCCCTGTCTTTACTATGGGAGTCCCACATAGGGGTCACATTTCCAGTGAGTATGCCATCCTTATTTTCATAGGTTGAACCTACCCAGTCATCGACCTGGTATTTTTTTGCCATCCTGTCAACTAGGTAGTCTGGTGAGCCAGATATAAATATTAACTTGTGGCCTTGGCTCTTGTGCCAGTTGATCTGTGACCTAGTATACCTGTAGACCCTGTCAGACTTGAGCCTTATAACTTGGTCGCTTGTAAAATCAAGGACCAACTGGTCAAGCCCTCTTATAACGTCTATATACTGGTCGGATATCTCATGTATATAATCATCGTAATTACCCTGCCTCTTATCCCAGTTGTTGTAGGTAGAGGACAGGCTATCGGACCATTTTTCTTCTTCTACAACATCGTATTTTATCAATTTTTTGAAGTGTTCTATTAGTAGGGAATCTCTGAACAAGGTCCCGTCTATGTCAAAAAATGCTGCTATATTTCCCATTCACTACCTCCTAGCAGTTAATATTAACTCTAGTATATCATAATGTCTGAAAAATGTAACAATAATTTATAATATTATTTGCTTATACTTGATGCTTTACACAAATTGTTTTTTCCTTTAATATAGAACTATAGGCATTTGGAGGTGAAATATGAAGTTTAAAAGAGCTTTTTGTACAGATACAAGGCTTATGGGAGCTATGATGCTTGTTGTAGAATGGATTGGTGAGTCAGGTATAATAGAGGCACATATATTTTTAATGGATTCAGAAGGACTTGGTTTGACTGATTTTTATAAATATGAATCTAGTGATATGAATTATCTAGAAAGGGTCTACAAGTATAGGACTGGTGGACTTGGAGGACATAATGTAGGTGTAGAAATGACTATGGCAGCCTATATGGTCAAGTCTTATAGGGACAGGACTATCAGGTATTCAAAGGCCCTACCTGAAAATTTGGATATAGGTTTATATGAAGACATAGATACAAGTAGTTTGTCGGTTGAAGATATGCTAGATTTGACCTGTAAGGATATATCCTGTGACAATGAATTTATAAACTACTGTGTTATGAGGTTTATTGCTAGAGATAGGGAAGGCTTGCTCTATATTTCGGACAATCAAAATGTTGCTGACCACCATATAACGGAAATTAATGGAACACTTTTATATAATAAAATAGAAAAAAAGTCTGATGATCGTTTTGTGTGTATATGTGCCTACGAAGACAAGGATGGATACTATGAGGCAAAGTTGATTGTTAGTATAGATAAGACGACAGTGAGACAGGTTGAGGGTATATATAGTGATTTTATAAATATAGAGGAATATAAGTCTTACTATAAACTAAGGTCTATAATGGTCATAGATAAGTATCCCATATCGGAATATGATGCATTCTGCCTAATATCTAAGCCGGAATTAATAAAAAAATATAGGATCCTAGATGATATGAAGAAATATGATATATCTAGAGAATTAATTAATATGTGTCCGGCAATACAGACTAATGACTATGAGCGTGGTATTCTCCTTACTCAATACTATATGGACAATAGCCATGTTGAAGAAGATGAGTATATCATAAACAATGACATAATGTTTAATATTTACATAGATGAGAAATACCTTTATTTAGCAGCCTATGATTATGATGAATTAGATCAAGTGAGTTTTAGCATGGAGAAAATATTTTCAGAAGCCATAATTGAAGAAAAATTATATGATTTTGACGATTTAATCCTATTCGACTTTATAGAGTCGGGAAATGAAGATTTTGAAGATTTCCTAGATGAATAGTAGAAAATTCAAATAAAGATTACAAGATGTGTAAAATTGTGGTAAAATAGAATTAGCAATTATATAACAAACGGAAGGAGTGTAAAACAGATAATTAATGGTTATATCTGTTGGTAAAAAAATATGGAAATCGGCACATACAAGGGTGAAGTAAAAGATTTTGAAAGTTTTATTGAGTACATTAATACACTAGCTGTTATTATTTCCGAGATGTTTGGTCAGAATTGTGAAGTAGTAGTCTCAGACTTGGATAATCCGGACCACGCAGTATTGGCTATCTATAATGGTGAAGTAACAGGAAGAAAGGTGGGAGATCCTCTAAACACTAGGTCAGAAGAGTTGATAGAAAGAAGTATCGGTGGATATAACATCAACTATAAAAAGGCTAATAAGAAGATTAAGAAGGAAATAAAATCATCTACAATAGTTACTAAGGCATTTGGAAGAAACATTTCTTTTTGTATAAATTATGATTGTGATGACTTAACAATGCTACAGGGCAAATTAAAGAAGTTCCTTTCTATGGGCAATGAAGCCTATGATGAATTTGATTCATACAATAATGGGGAGCTAGTAGAGCAGAAATTAATGGTAGAAGTAGAGAAGATGGGCAAGTCTATTGTCAGCATGAATAAGAGCGATAGGATAAATTTGATAAGGAATTTGAAGGCTACAGGTGTATTTAAGATACAAAAGTCGGTCCCGTATGTAGCTGAGCAGTTGGGGGTATCCAGATATACAATCTACAACTACTTAAATGAGATAGAAAAGAATAAATAAAAAAAGTATGACAAAATTTGTTATTTGTGTTTATGAAAAGAATTATTGGGCAAATATATAATACAAACATAATAAATTAAAATACTCAATCTCCCAAGAGAAGACCTCATCCCCCTGAGGTCTTCTCTTACTTTGTAATCAAAATTTATTGATTGACATTATGAATTGATCGTGATAAGATTTAATTAAATTTAACGTTACTATAATTGTCACATATAAATTTTTTACTAATATTTTGATAGGAGAATTGTAATGAAAAAAATGTCTTTATGTGTTATTTCTGGTATGGTTTTGAGTTTACTGATGACTGTGCAAACGTTTGGAGCTGAACTTTCTGGAGAAGTAGAAGCTAACTACAGGGCTATGGGTATGACAGAAGCAGAAATTATGTCAGTGAAAAATGAACTAAGTGACGTAGATGACCCCAATTACATAACTAATACCGAAAAAGAATTCTATATTAGGATGGGTATTAAGCCAGAAGATATATACCCACCAGAAATGATAGATTCTGGATATGTGTATAGGATTTATATACAGTAATGAGTACTAAGAAAAGTAATTTATGTTATATCATCGCTATATTTTGCATATTTTTTCTCCTAACAGCTTGTACTACAGGTTCAAATAATACCAAAATAGAGGAAGATATAATAGTAGTGGAAAATGAACCAGGTGGAGGAAGCACACATTTTAATATTTTTGATAAAAGCTTAAACCTAAAAAACAGTAAAAAAGCTAGTTATAGCGTTATGGGTACAAGGATACAATCAATAGCAACTGATGAAGATAATGTTTACATTACCACCCAATATGAAAATAGTCCTATTGGCGAGAAAATGTCGGATGATTTGCTTGTATATTCATTGGATGATTTTAAGGAATCCAGTATCAGGTTGATGTCGCATATGGCTGATTCCATCGTGGTGGATGATACTAGTATATACACAACTTTTAATTGGGATGAAGGTGTTCTAATATGTAAACAAGACAAGGAAGGTAAAAATCACATAAAGAGAAACTTGGATCCATCTCACCAAGGTCTCATAGAAAATATGGTTGATATGGGAGAAAAGATAGGTTTGGTTTATACAAATATGAACGAGAGAACTACATACTTACATGTAGTATCTAAAGACACTCTTAAAACTACAGAGACTTTAAAACTTGAAAGTGATAAATTTTCTACTTATCGTTATATTATGTATAGAGGTGGATATATATACTTGGCAGGAAGCACAGAGGATGAGAACTATAGAGGAGTATTAACTATAGTTGATCTCGCAAATAAGAGATCAAAAAATATCTATACACAGAAAAAAGAGGAATTTGTATCGATACATGATAAAGGGGATAAGTTAATATTGTTTGCCTGTGACAGTGTAAGAGATGAAAATTCAGGTTCAAGTGTATATGAATTTGATAAAAAAACGACCCATATCGCTCAAAAATCAAGATATGATTTACCAATTGAAAGGGTTGTTCAGACGGATGACCAGTATTTTACAATTGGATACGGCAATATTTGCAGGATAAATAAAAACTATAAAATAGATAAACAAATAAAAGCAAAAAGTACATATACCAGTCAGATTTTTGTGAGGTAGTGTACAGGAGATAAAAATGAGGTCACGATTCATCTACACTAGATTTGAATATGTGACCTTTACTTTTGGTGTATATAACAATAGTGGTTAAGCACTATTTTCTACGCTTTTGAATAAATGAAGATCCAAGATACTTCTTAATATCTTCTTCAGAAGAAAAATCATCTACTAGGATTTCACGTCCTGTATCTTCAAATACAACTAGGATTTCGCAATCTCCCTGTAGGAAAAACTTTCTTACAGTTTCTTCTTTTACTTCTCTAACTTTAATTATATTTTTCTTTTCTTTTTCAAAATCTTTAGTGTAGTAACTACCCATCATGTTGATAAATTTTGTGTATCTGTTCATAACTTTTCCTTTCTTTAAATACATATTTACCATTATACAGAATAACAACTTATCTTACAAGCTAAAATATTTGTCTTAAATCCGTTTAAATATGGTAAAATATAGAGGGTAGTAATTTATGAGAGAGGTAGCTATGGAATTAAAAAACCTTAAAGGGAATACTAACTGGATAAGGGGTGGGACAAATACAGGTGTTTATGTATTTGAAGACAATACAGCCCTTTTGATAGATGTTGGATTAGGTGGAGATAGACCAGACAAATTAATAAAAATATTAGAAGAAAATAATATAGTACCTAGTCATATAATCTGTACCCATGAGCACGAAGATCATGTGGGTGGAAATAAACAGATCAGGGACAGGTATCCCGACATCAAGATATATGCATCTAAGAAGAGTAGGGTCTATATAGAAAATACAGACATATATATGGATTTCTTGGTTGGTGGAAGAAGATCAGGCTTAGTTGTTGATGCTATTGCAAGTTATATGGATGAGTCTAAGGTTGATTTTACTATTTATCCAGACCAGGTACTGACTATCAATGGGCATGACTTTAAGATATTTGATTGTTCAGGTCATACAGAAGGAAGTATAGGCATAGTGACCGACGATGGGGTAGCTTTTTTCTCAGATTTGATGGTGACAGACAATTCACTGGATAAATTTGATTTTTTATTTATGTGCGATTATTCAGCCCAGATGAAGTCGCTTGCTAGTCTTGCCTATCTTGACTTTGATAGGGGAGTGTTGGGTCATTCTTCAAGAGTTTTTACTAAGGATGAGATTATGGTTGTTGCAGACTATAACTATAAGAACCTCCTAGCTATACTGGAGTTTTTGATGAATAGTATTGAGGAGCCTAAGACCTTTGATGAGTTGATTAAGGTGTTTATAGATAGCAAAAATTGGCCAACAAACTATATAGCATATTTAGAATATAGAAATTCACTGAATGCTGCAATATCATATTTGTTGGATTCAGTGATAATAGACTATACATTAGATGACAATATTATGAAGTTTAAGATGAAAAACATATAAAAGTAGATAGGAGGATGAATATATGAATTATGAATCATGGAAAAAAATAATAAGTCCCTATTCATTCGCAGTTGAAGAGTTAAAAATCAAATTTAGAAATATAAGAAAAGAATACCTGGACAAGGGTGAGCATAGTCCGATTGAATTTGTAACTGGTAGAACAAAAAATATATCTTCAATAATGTCTAAGATGCAGAGGTTAAATGTAACAGATATAGAAGGAGATATAGAGGATATAGCAGGTATAAGGCTGATGTGTCAGTTTGTTGAGGATATATACGTAATAGTAGATATAATCAGACAAAGAGCTGACATGAGGGTTATAATGGAAAAGGACTATATACAAAATGTAAAGGAGAGTGGATATAGGTCCTACCATATGATCATAATGTATCCTATTCACACTATAGACGGTTCAAAGGAAATCCAGTGTGAGATACAGATACGTACTCTTGCTATGAACTTTTGGGCTACTATAGAGCATTCATTAAAGTATAAATTTGATCATTATTTACCGGATGAGTTTTCTGCTAGGCTTCAAAGGGCGGCTGATGCGGCCTTCCAGTTAGACCAGGAAATGGGTGCAATTAGAGAAGAGATAATAACAGCCCAGGTTCTATTTAGTGAAAAAGAGAGTGTAGCATCTGATGTATACACTAGGATTTATAAGCTTAGGGAATTTGGAGATTTGGAGCAGTACTTTAAATATAGGGCGAGGATAGATGAATTATCATCAAATAACGATGTATCGGGATTGATAGAGTTAAAGAGAGAGTTGGATGAAATACTAAAGTCTCTTAGGATCAAAAACGATAGGAAGGAAGACTAGTATGAAGTTGTTTGCTATAGGTGATCTTCATATGTCCAGTGCGATTGACAAGCCTATGAATGTTTTTGGAGATAACTGGGATAGGCATGAAGAGAAGATATTTGATGATTGGACTACTAGAGTTAGGGATGAAGATACAGTATTAGTTGTAGGTGACATATCTTGGGCTTCAAAAATAAATGATGCCAAGATGGACCTAGACAAGATAGAAGAGATGCCAGGCAGGAAGATATTTATAAGAGGCAACCACGACTACTGGTGGACTACGGCCTCAGCCTTAAATAAGTTATGTGGTGATTCTATGATATTTATGAATACAAACTATGAGACCTATGGAGATTATGCTATCTGTGGTACTAGGGGATGGCTTTGTCCTAATGACTTTAAGTTTGACGAAAGGGATGAGAAGATATACAAGAGAGAGGCTAATAGGCTAAGGATAAGTCTTGAAGCTGCAAAAAAAGATGGCTATGAGAAATTTATAGTCATACTTCACTACCCACCTACTAATGACAGGTTTGAGAATTCACTTTTTAAGGATATAATAGATGAATATAAGCCAGACCACGTGATATATGGTCACTTGCATGGTCAAGATAGTTTTGATGGTGGCTTGCTAGGAAAACATGGTGATAGTATGTACCACCTAGTTTCATGCGATTTTTTAGATTTCAAGTTAAAGGAGATAAATATATGAATCAAATAAAGTGTGTTTGTATAGATATTGATGGTACCCTTACAGACCCTTATTTTTTCATACCAATACTAAATGAGATAACAGGTAAGAATCTTACAAAAGATGACTATACATCTATTAATTGGTTGGATACATATGGACCAGACTATAGTGAAATGTACAAGACCTTTGATGATGAGTACAGTTATGTATATAAGACCTCAACTATAGTTGAAGGGGCTAAGAATGTAATTGAGAATTTGAAGGCGAGGGGCATAGAGATACATTATGTTACAGCTAGGAGCAAGTCCATACATGATATAACAGCTCAGTGGATAGCAGATCAAGGCTTAGACCCTAATAGGGTACATTCCCTAGGTGGAAACCACGGTAAGGTTGAAGCGGCTAAAGAATTAGGCTGTGATGTTTTTATTGAAGATGACCCTAACAATGCCAAAAATTTGGCAGAAGCAGGTTACAAAGTTATCTTGATGGATACTAACTATAATAAGGGAGTATCTGGAAACAATATCACCAGAGTAAATGGTTGGGATCAAGTAAAAGATATAATAATTAATTAAATAAAAAAGAACTCCAGCCTAGGCTGGAGTCTTTTTTAAGTATCAAAACTTATAAGGTTTTCAATTTAATCTTATCAGAATTCTGGATTTCTTATAAAGAATCTTTTGATCCTAGAACTACGTCAATCTTTCCTTCTACTGTAGCCTTGATTGCTTCTTTACCTGCACCAATGTACTTTCTTGGGTCGAATGCTGAAGGATTTTCAGCTAAAAACTTTCTTATAGCTGCTGTCATAGCAAGTCTTAGGTCTGTATCCATATTGATCTTGCATACTGCCATTGAAGAAGCCTTTCTTAGCATATCCACTGGAACACCCTTAGCACCAGCTATGTCACCACCGAACTTGTTGCATGTAGCAACTGATTCTGGATCAACAGCAGAAGCACCGTGAAGTACGATTGGGAAGTTTGGTAGCTTGCCCTGGATTTCTTCAAGTATGTCGAATCTTAAGTTAGCTTCGCCCTTGAACTTGAAAGCACCATGAGAAGTACCTATAGCTATAGCTAGAGAGTCTACACCAGTTCTGTTAACAAAATCAACTGCCTGATCTGGTTCTGTATACTTGTGAACGTCTGAAGAAACTTCATCTTCAACACCTGCAAGAACACCTAGTTCAGCCTCAACTGATACATTGTGCTGGTGAGCGTACTCAACTACCTGCTTAGTTATAGCAACATTTTCTTCATAGTCTAGGTGAGAACCGTCAATCATAACTGAAGTGAATCCTGCATCTATACACTTTTTAGCTACTTCAAAGCTTGGACCGTGATCTAGGTGTAGAGCACAGTCAACTCCGATTTCTTCAGAAGCTGCCTTTACCATAGCTACTAGAGTATCCATACCAGCATAGCTGATAGCTGACTTAGAAGCCTGAATAATTACAGCTGAATTTCTAGACTTACAAGCCTCTAGAACTGCCTGTAACTGTTCTAAGTCACTGATATTGAAGGCACCTATAGAATATCCACCCTCATACGCTTTTTTAAACATCTCTTTAGTATTAACTAATGCCATAATTTCCTCCTTATAAACTTTTAAAACTTACCCATCATGAATATTATACCAAAAAAAATAGCTTGAGACACATATTTTTGGATTTTTGTGATAGTAATATTATAAATATTAAGCTATATGTCAAGTAAAAAAATATAACTTAAAGAAAATTTAAGAAAATACAGCGGTCCTTTTTTAGTTTTATTGTGTATAATATGTTAAGGAACTAAGGTAATAAGTGTTTGATTGTGAAGTATGAGGAAAGGAGAAGGATGATGAAAATATTAATTTTAACAGCCAAGTATGGTATGGGACACGTTTCTGCAGCCAATTCAATTAAAGAAGAAATAGAAAAATTCCATCCTGGAGCTCAGGTTGAGATTGTTGATTTTTATGAGTACTCTATGCCTTTCCTAGCTAAATATATGTATAAGGCCTTCAAGGCTATAGTTAAATACACTCAGTCATTTTATATCAAGTTTTATGAACAAAATGACAGGGAAAAAACAACTACTGATATAATCACCAAAAAATTTGCTTGTATGACATCTCAAATTATAAGCGAAGAAAAACCAGATATGATTATATCTACTTTCCCTATAATATCTCAGGGAGTAGGCTACTACAAGGAAGTGTATGGAGGCGATATACATCTTGTTACCGTAATAACTGATGTTAGTAGTCACTACGAGTGGTTGAATCCTTACACTGATGCTTATTTGGTTGCAAGTCATCAATTAAAAGAAAAGATAGTTGAAAAGGGTATTGACGAAGATAAGGTCCATGTATTCGGTATCCCTGTGTCCAACAAGTTTAAGAAAATAAGGATTAATAAGGCGCGTAAGCTATACTCCAAAAAATCTGACAAGTTGGCAGTATTGGGTGAGTACAAGAAAAAGAAAGAATTACTTATAATAGGTGGTGGATTGGGTATTTTACCTGATGAAGACACTTTTTATGATAAATTAAACAGGATAGATAATTTACATACAACTTTGGTTGTGGGCAACAATGAAAACCTATATAACTTGATAAATGGTAGGTATGAGAATATTGAAGTACTAGGATTTACTGATAGGGTACCTGAGCTTATGGAAAAGGCTGATTGTGTAATGACAAAGCCAGGCGGAATAACCGTTTTTGAAGCTATTTACTCTATGACACCTATTATATCATTTGATACAAAACTACCTAATGAACTCAAAAATCAGGACTTTATTGTAGACGAGGACTTTGGTATAGTCCTACATACAGGTGCTAGTGGATGTTTGGACATGGTAGAGAGGTTTGTCAATAATACAAAGAGACTAGATAGGATTAGAAATTCAATGTTCAATTATGTTAATGGTCTGGAGAGAAACTACTTCTATAAGGAGCTATACATAAATGGGGATTTTGGTGTCCAGCCTAATAAGAAAGTTAAAAATATGTAGAGTATATATAAAAGTTGCCTCTAAATTTTAGAGGCTTCTTTATTTATATGGGGATATCTGCTAGAGTATATGTAGCGGGAGTATTTTATTTATTGGTTGGAAATTTTTAAAAGTTAGAGGTGAAATATGATTGTTTTAAAGATATTATTGGGACTGTTGGCGGTATTTTTTGTACATTCAATTGTCCCGACCTATTACAACAAGCTATTTAATAAAAGGGTTGTAAAGGAAGTAGACGGTGATAAGAATATAATGCTTACCTTTGATGATGGACCTGATAGAAGGTATATATATGACTTGATGGATCTCTTGGACAGGCATGATGTCAAGGCTATATTTTTTATGGTAGGAGAAAATGCAGAAAAAAACAAGGACATTGTCAAGGAATTAGTAGATAGAGGACATAGGGTAGGTATGCATTCATGGCAACATAAAAACGCCATGCTTTATTCCTACTTTTATACCAAAAAAGATTTTGAAAACTCAATAAGGATAATGAAGGAATTAAACTTAAATACAAGACTATATAGGCCACCGTGGGGGCATGTAAATATATTTTCCAATTTTTTTGCTAAAAAATACGGAATGAGACTAATATATTGGAATGTTATGGCAGAGGATTGGAAGGCGTCTAGTAGTCCCAAAATGATACATAGAAAGCTCTTAGATAGGGTGAAAAGTCATAGTATAATATGCCTTCATGATGCCGGTGAAAATTCTGGCGGGGACCCTGGTGCTCCTATCAATATGATGGGTGGACTGGACTTGGCAATTAGAGATTTGAAGGACTTGGGCTACAAGTTTAAAATAGATTAATAGGAGAGTGTATGGAAGGTTTACAGGACAAGAAAAAACAATTTATGGGGATTGGCTTTATAGTCGTGCTTATGTGTGTGACAATAGGATATATACTCAAGGATGAGTCTCCCCAGAAAGTAATAAACACAATTTTGAGTATCAAAACAGTATATATAATAGGGGCAATAGCTTTGATGGTTTTCTATATACTATGTGAAGGTTTAAATATATGGATAACCCTAAGGGCTCTGAAAGTTAAGTCTAAGATAATGGATTGCTTTGGCTATGGTTTTATCGGATTTTATTTTTCCGGTATTACCCCGTCAGCATCAGGTGGACAGCCAGCCCAAGTATATTTTATGAATAGGGGCAAGATACCAGTTTCGATATCTTCACTTAGTTTGATGATTCTTCTATTCGCCCATCAGTTGGTAATAGTAGTATTTGGTATAATAGGTCTTTTTTCAAAGATGGATTATGCGGTTAGCTTTAAAAGCGGTATGAACTTGCTACTCTTATATGGTTTTTTATCCAATACATTTATATTGTTGGGTATACTGATGCTTATAATAGCTCCAAAGACAGTATTCAAAATTGTAAACTTCTTTGGTAGGTTGTTATACAAGGTGAAAATCATAAAGAACAAGGAAAAAATAAGAAAAAAAATTGCTAGGTCGCTTGAAGAATATGAGGACGGTGCCATATATATGAGGGAAAATCCAAGGGTAATAGTTTATGTTGTCTTGGTGAGTCTCTTACAGGTATTTGCATTTTTCGCAATACCCTATGTAATATATAAGGGGATGGGGCTTAATGGGTACAATCTAGGAGACTTGGTATTTGCCCAAGCGGTTCTTAATATAGCTGTTTCTTCACTGCCACTACCAGGTGCTGTAGGAGCGAGTGAATCAATATTTGTAAATATGTTTAAGACATTTTTTGGATCCAAGCTAGTGATACCTGGAATGTTGCTTACGAGAATAGCTAATTTTTATTTTGCACTGATATTAAGTGGTTTGATATCTGTTATAATATATATTAAGAGTATAAAGAATAGTGTTTAATATATTTATATAGATTAGTTTTATATTGAGTTTACGAAATTTTTTGCAAGCTAGCCTTTTATTTTTGCTTAGCCGATAAGTTATTAAAAAATAAATATCTGATTATAAATAAATACGGCTCTTCGCAAAATAGCGTTGGTCACAATTAAATCATTACTTATGCGACAGCATCATATTAAATTTTTGTGATGCTGTCGATTTTTATCTTCTCTCTTAATAATAACCTATTTCTTATATTTTTGTACTTCTAACTCCGAAGAAAATTTTAGTATACGTCTTGCGGTGAAGAAAATGAATCATACTCTATAGCTAAAAATAGTTAAAAAATATCTAATAATATTGAATATTATTTGTACTAGACTTGATATACTTATAGTATACAATGCTAAATAATAATTAAAATCAGAATGGTTATGATATTTATTCTATTTAATGATATAGAATAATAATTTTTATGGAGGTATTTATGACTTATAAAAAAAGATGTAGAAACAAGAGCAGTAAAGTGGCATCTTTGACTCTATCTATGATAATGTTAGGTTCTGCAAGTTCTCCAGCTATTAAAATTTTGGGGGAAGAATATGGAAGGATACATGCTGAAGAAAGTATCAAAGATGATTCTTCGACAAATTTAAAGATAGGATATAGTGATGAAAAAGGAGAAGTAGAAAAGGGGGGTACTAAATCTGATTTTGTAGATGATGAGTCTGCCTATAAGAAAAAAATGACTGTTTTTTCTGATAAGGCTAGGGACAGATCATATGCAACATACGTTTTTGGTATGAAACCAGTGAATGTCAATAAAGAGGGCAATAAAAATGAGGATGAAAATGGTGTAGGAATTGAATTATATTCGGTAGATATGGATCGAAGTGAGAGGGATTATAAAAATAAGGTATTTACAAGAATTGATAAGATAATTGTTGATGGTCAGGTTATTGATTACAAGGGCAGTAAAATAGATATAAATGAGGATGTGGATGGATATGGATATTATGAATTAGATGCTAGATTCGAATTGAGAAAAAATACATACTCAGAGGGACAGAATAATGTTCTAAGAACCCTTACTATAAAAGATAATTCGCTTTATGCTGCCTATAAGGCAGTGGAAGAAAAAAAAGGTAATCATAAATTTGCCATCGTATTTGCGGATGGGTCAGTTCTAAGGTATATGACAGGTGATAAAAAGCCTGATAATATTACTCTAGCTGATTATTATAAAAACGCTGTAAAATCAGTTGTTGGAAATGGATCTTCAATTGAAGTTAACTTGCTTGGTTTTGATGAAAAGGGCGATGAAGCTGAACAAGTCCACAAGGCCCTTGTCTATGATTTTGTACCCCACATAAATGGAATATCTATAAATGGTCATAGTCTAGATATGGATATATTTGTCATGAATGCCGGTGGTAAAGACTTGATGAGCATTCCAGATTCTGATGATAAGGAAGTAGTTGAGAATTGGAATTTTGAAGTTGGGAAAAAGAATACGGTAGTATTTAGCCTAGATGACGGTTCTGAGATTACCTGGACTGGTGAAGTGGGTGAAAAGATTGAGCCTAGCATACCAAATGATGATGCGAAAGAATTAGAGGGGCTAGAAACAATAGATGTTGGAGACATTGAATCAGCACCAGATGGACAATATACAATTGGATTTGAGGCTAGGTATGCTGATGGTAGAAAAGGTACGTCTATGCTTCAGGGATTCTTCGACAGGAATATTATGATAGAAAAGAAGGGCGACAAGTTAAAGGCAAAATTTTTAAACTTATTTTTTGCGAATGGTCTGCTTGATTTTAGAATTAAAAATACAGATGGTACTTGGCCGGAAATGTCTAAAAAGGATCCAATTGGCAATAGTGGTGAACAGGCATACTTTACAATGGACATAAAAGATCTTAAGGAAGTTCATGAGGGGGCCGTTTTAGTAAGTTATATGGGTGGTAAATTAGACGACCTGGGTAAGATGGATGAAAAATATACAAAGGTAAAGATTATATTTAAGAAAGAAGCCCACAAGGGTTGGAAGAATTTCCATGAAGTGTACGATTTGGAAAATAAAAAAGCCATGTCTAAGGATATACTTAGACAGAGATTGATAAGGTCTGGGCTTGATACAAATTCTGATGGGAAAATTTCGAGTGAAGAATTGACTAATGCACCGGCAACAGTTGACCTTACTTGGAAGGGTGGTGTTTTAGAACCTCAGTTTAACAAGATATATGATATAGATATACTGAAAGATTTGGGAGCAAATGTTAAGGTTATCAGGCTTAATTCTAATGGTTTGACTTCTTTACCTAAAGGTATATTTGATAAGGCAGTAAACTTGGAAGAAGTATGGTTGAATGGAAATAAAATTTCTAATATACCTAAAGACATTTTCAAGAATAACACTAAACTAAAGAAGGTTAGCTTAGCATCTAACCCTGTGACAATGCTAGATGAAGGCTTATTTGCCAATAATCATGACCTAGAACTTATAGATTTAGAAAATACTATGATTAGTGAAGTTAAACCCAATACATTTAAAAATCTTAAAAAGCTGACTGACCTAAAATTAGGAACAAATAACCTATCAATATTGGATGATAATATATTTAGTGACAACAAGGCCCTTGTAAATTTGGAGATAAACAATAATGCACTTACGTCAATACCAAGTTCTTTAAGAGGTGCTAGCAGACTTGAAAAATTGATATTATCACAAAATAGACTAACAAGTTTACCGGAATTTTTGAGTGGGTTTGATTCCCTGAAGAATGTAGATTTAAGTTTTAATAAAGTTAGTAATATCAGCAAATCAATATGGGATAGTTTTGCTAAAAAAGAAGGACTTAGGATAGATTTGACCCATAATGACTTGACTAGTCTACCAGATATATCAGAGCCTAAGTATGAATCACTAAATGTTGCGTATAATCTTCTACCGTCAGAAATATCTACAAAGTATGAAAATCTGAAAGTGAATAAGAGTGTAAAAAATGGATATTATGCACAGAGGACGCCAGTTAAATATAAGCTTGAGGCTAAAAATGGTAAAATAACATTCAACCAGACTAGCGAATTGGGTATAGTAGACTTATACAACTGGGAAAACTATGTTGTGTATAAAAATGAAGACCTATTTACAGAAGCAAAGTACAAGGAAAGAAGAGAAAGTGATATAGGTCAGACCCTAAAAAATCAAGGGACAGATTTTAAGGTTGTCACTAGGATAGAAGAGGTAAAGGGAGATATAACTAAGACTGTATACGAAAAGGAATCTATCAACAAGGTTGATGAAAAAACAGATACAGGAAGCGATAAGAGGATGAAAAACAATGGCAAGTATAGGTTGACTAAGCAGTTCTTTATCATGATAAACGGAGAATGGATTAAGATGGTAGAGTTGACTAAAGACACAATTGCCATTGTGGATGCTAACTTCAAACCAGAAGGAAAGGAATCAGAAAACTCACAGAATAGTAACAAGGAATTAAAGTATACACTTCCTGTAAGATTGGTAAAATTCAGAGAAGAATCTAGTCCATCAATGGGCGCCAATGCCATGAACGATACTATAGAAGTAGTAGAGACTAGAGATGGTATAAAGATGACTCTTGGATTCCATGCCATGGATTTAGAATTGGCAGGTAAGCAGAGAAGGGGTCACTTGTACAAGATGGCAGTCTACGATAGTGTAGATGATGCGGCAGGAAAAGACTACGAAATAGTAGATACTCTGGAAGAGTATGTTGATTCAGGAAGAAAATTCCCAGGTAAAGTGACTTTTACTAGATACAAAAGAGGCGAAAAAAAAATCGGTATCAGAGTATGGGTGGACGCGATGGATGATATTGCTAGAGAAACTGGAAATACAGGTGACGCATCTCAGCCTGCCGTTTTAATCGTTGATTGGTCAAAGGCACCAAAAGAATCTGTAGTAGATAAGGATGCTAAGGAAAAATCAGAAAGAAGAAAAGATTCATCAGAAGACCTTCTAGCATCAAAAACTCTTTTGAACAACAGTTTATCTATAGCCAATAAGCTGATGGATGCGGGTGTTATAGAGGGTAGAAGTAAGAACTTACTTGAAAAGGCTATACAAAAGGCCAATGAAGCATTAAAGTCAAATAATAGGATGAGTATAGCCACTGCTAATGAAATAATCCTGTTTGCTATAGATAACATCAAAAAGGAATCAGGCTTACCAGGTGGTGTAGATAATTCAAAAGTATTGGATATTAAACAATTAGACCAAGATATGGCAAAGGAGATAGGCAAGGGGGCTAAGTTATATTCAGTACCGGTTAAGTTATGGCATGCCTACGACAATAAGGCGTCTATGGGGGATGGTTCCTTGATAAAGAAGGCTGTCGTAAGCGAGAAGGATGGAAAATATACATATTATGTAGATTTCAAGGGAATGGAATTTATGGGAATGCATGGTCACCTGTGGGGACTAGGCATATACGAATCAGGTCCGAATTCTAGTGTTGTACCAGCCAAGATAGAAAAAGAAGTTGAAGACAAGGATCTAAATGGAAGCATGAGAAAGTTCCCATCTAGATATTCATTTGTAAAATCTACCAAGGAAAATGAAGTGTATGCAGAAGTAAACGTAGATGCTATGGACTCTATGTCCAGCAATGCAAAATCATATGATGCTATTGTAAAGGGCAGTGGTAAGCAAAAAGCTAAGTTTATGTTCGATTGGTCAAATGCCAAGGAATTTAAAGAGGGAGTACAGGGGGCGTCTAGTCCTAGGCTGGCAGGAACAGACAGGTACGAAACTTCTACAAAAATTTCTCAGAAATACTTTGATAGGGCTGACACAGTTGTTCTAGCTAGTGGATTTAAGAATGCGGACGCTCTAGTATCAGCATCACTTGCTAGTGTAAATCAGGGACCGATTTTATTGACAAGGGACTCCTCTGTTCCAGCTAGTACCAAGGCTGAAATAACTAGATTAGGAGCAAAGAGGGTGATTTTAGCAGGTGGAACTAGTTCAATAGGATATAAAGTCGAAGAAGAATTGAAATCGATGGGTCTAAGTATTGAGAGAAAAGCAGGTGCAAACAGGTATGCAACAGCTGCTAGTATTGGACAACTTGTAAAGGATAAATCAGGTTCAAATAAGGTAATACTAATAAATGGAGAGAAGGATGCAGATGCCTTAACAGTATCATCTTTAGCTACTGAGGCTGGAATTCCAGTCCTAATGACCAGGTCAGGAGTGCTAGATGCAAATGCTAGAGCGAAGATAAACCAGTGGAAACCGGATGAAGTAATTGTAGTTGGTGGAAGAGGTTCTATTTCAGATAGAGTTCTAAATCAAATAAATGCAAAATCTAAGATAAGGGTAGCCGGTGCGAATAGGTTTGAAACATCACTTGTCATAGCCAATAAGGTATATCCTAATGCTGAAACTATATTTATAGCCAATGGAAGGAATTCCGTAGATGCACTATCTGCGGGAGCTGTTACAGGAATAGCTAAAGCACCAATAGTACTAGTGGAAAAAGATAATGTCAATTCAAGTGTAATTGGCAAGTTGAAGTCTACTAAGGGTTTGATTATACTTGGTGGAGAAAGTACTGTTAGTTCAAAAGCTATAGATAGTATAAAATAGCCAATAAACAATATTATAAATTATAAAAAATAAGGCAAGAGATAGCTTCCCCTTCTCTTGTCTTATTTTTATATCAGTAGTGGTCATAGAATACTTTCCTATAAATAGATTAGTATTATGAAAATTTATTTTGAATAGTTAAATCAATACTCAAAAATAATTAATATAATGCTATTGTAAGCGTAGAATAGCGAGGTATATTAA
>NZ_ADJN01000001.1:0-16544 GCF_000178095.1 Peptostreptococcus anaerobius 653-L
ATGTTTTTATTTTTCTAGTATTGCCTTGACTTCATCATATACTGACATATTTTTCTCTGTTACAAATGAGCAAGATTTGCCATCCTTACCAATTCTTCCTGCTCGTCCTATCCTGTGTATATAGTCCTCGGGTCTTTCGGGGAAGTCATAGTTGTATATGTGACTGATTCCATTGACGTCTATACCCCTAGCAGACAGGTCAGTAGATATAAGGAATTGGATTTTGAGGTCCCTAAAGTCTTTCATGATTCTCTCCCTTTTTGCCTGGCTGATATCGCTGTGGATTTTCTTGCAATTATATTTTCTCTGGCCTAATTTTTCTTCTAGATTGTCGACCCTTGCCTTAGTTCTGCAGAATACAATTGCCATAAAGGGCTGGTCGTGGTCGATTTTGGAACAGAAGTCTTCAAACTTTTGTCTATCGTTTGTAAATACAAACTCTTGCTCTATAAGGTCTGGAACATGGGTGTCCTCCTCGATATTTACTTCGATAGGGTTATTGGAGTACCTATATACAAGTTTTTTGACCTTTGAATCTAATGTTGCAGATAGGAATATAGTATGGTCATATTTTTTGATCTTAGAGAATATAAGGTCTATTTCATTCTTAAAGCCCATCAAGAGCATCTGGTCCGCCTCATCTATTACTATAGAGTCAAACTTGCTTACTGAAATAGTATTTCTATTTATATGGTCAAGCAGTCTACCGGGGGTAGCTACAAGTATATTTATAGAATTTTTAAGCTTGTTAATTTGGGCCTTTATATCCTTGCCACCGTATATTGGTAGGATGTTGACCGTATTTTTGATATTTTCATCACCTATATGACTTATGATATCTACTGCCATGTCGTTGATTTGAAGAACCAGCTCCCTTGTTGGAGCGAGTATTAGGATACTATCTATATCCTTTTTTAATATCTTGTCTATAAGGGGCAACAAGAAGCTGAGAGTCTTGCCTGTTCCAGTATTTGACTTAATCATTAGGTCTCTTTTATCGATTATAAGTGGTATTGATTCTAGCTGGACCCTTGTTGGTTCTTTGATACCTATCTTTGCTAGGGCCTGAACTAAGTTTTCGTCTATATTAAAGTCTTTGAAATTCATGTATGTCTCCTTTTTTATTTACTGATATATTATTATAGCACATAACCAATAATTAAACTTAAATATATGAAATAATTAATGTTAAATAAGTTATTCAATAATTTATTAAATAAGTTACTCAATAGGTTATTAAAGAACTTGTTCAAGAAAAAATGCCTATAAAAATGTAAGAGTTAATATATTTTTTTCAAAAAAAATCTTCATTAATATCAATTTAAAAATTAAAGTGTAAGACTAGAATTCTCAAAAACACATTAAAAATGAAATTTTAAATAATAAATATGTCAATATAATTACGATTAAGACCTCAAAAATTGGTTTTCACTGGGCATAAATGAAAGATAAAAATAAAATGATTCATAAAAAGGCTTGAAATTTATTGGATAAAGACTTATAATGAATATATGAAATGCAAGATTTATTTAAAAACTTGCAAAATGTAGGGAAACTAATATGGGAGGAAGTATAAAGATGTGTGTGATTGATAATATTAACGGTAGAGAATTGAAATTTGTAGATACAACTTTAAGAGACGGAGAGCAGACTGCTGGTGTTGTTTTTGCAAATAGTGAGAAGATAATGATAGCTGAGATGTTGAGTGACCTAGGTATTAACCAGTTAGAAGTTGGTATACCAACTATGGGTGGAGATGAAAAGGACGCTATTAAGCAGATTGTTAAGAAGAACCTTAAGTCAAGTATAATGGCATGGAATAGGGCGGTTGTTTCAGATATAGAACAGTCTATTGATTGTGGTGTTGATGCGGTTGCAATATCGATATCAGTATCAGATATACACATACAGAACAAGCTTAAGACTTCAAGAGAATGGGTTATAGAGAATATGGTAAAAGCTACTGAATTTGCCAAGAAAAATGGCCTATACGTATCTGTAAACGGTGAAGATGCTTCTCGTGCTGACGAAGACTTCTTGATTGAATTTATAGAGGCTGCTAAACAGGCTGGGGCTGATAGATTTAGATTCTGCGATACTGTTGGTGTTATGGATCCATTTACAATAAGAAACAAGATAGAAAGAATATATAATAAGACAAAGTTTGATATAGAAATGCACACTCACAATGACTTTGGTATGGCTACTGCTAATGCTATAGGTGGAGTACTAGGCGGTGCTAATTATGTAGGTGTTACAGTGAATGGACTGGGGGAAAGAGCTGGTAATGCAGCCCTAGAAGAAGTCTTGATGTCACTTATCCACGTATTAAAGTGCCACTCTAATATAGACACAAGAAGATTTAAAGAATTGTCTGAGTACGTATCAAGAGCATCTGGAAGAGAGTTACCAGCATGGAAGGCAATAGTTGGTTCAAACATGTTTAGACATGAATCAGGTATCCATGCAGATGGAGCCTTGAAGGATCCTAAGAACTATGAAGCCTTTGATCCTTCTGAGGTTGGTCTTGAAAGACAGATAGTAATAGGCAAGCACTCAGGTAGGGCAGCCGTAGTAAATAAGTTTAGGGAGTATGATATAGAATTAGACGATGAAGTGGCATCAAGGGTACTAGATGTAGTTAGGTCTACATCAGTTAAGCTAAAGAGATCTCTATTTGACAAGGAACTTGTATTTATATACAAGGATGTTATGAGGGATATGGAGAAAGATAGTACAGAAGCTATATAGGATGGTTCTTAAAGGATGAGATATTAGTAAATAAAAGTAAGAGGTGATTGGATTGGGAAAGAATATAGTTGAAAAAATATTAGAAAGACATATAGTTGATGGTACTTTGGAGCCTGGAACTAGTTCAGGAATTAGAATAGACAGGACGCTTACTCAGGATTCTACAGGTACTATGGCTTATCTACAGTTAGAGGCAATGAATATCAAGAGGGTAAAGACTAAAAAGTCAGTTGCCTTTGTAGACCACAATATGCTACAACAGGGTTTTGAGAATGCTGATGACCACAAGTTTATACAGACGGTGGCCAACAAGTACGGGATATGTTTTTCAAAGCCGGGCAATGGCATATGCCACCAGGTTTACCTTGAGAGATTCTCTGTACCAGGAGACACACTACTAGGTTCTGATAGCCATACTCCTACAGCTGGTGGGGTGGGCATGCTTGCTATAGGAGCTGGTGGACTTGATGTTGCACTTGCAATGGCAGGTGAGGCTTATAATATCAAGGTTCCAAGGGTTGTCAAGGTCAACCTAAGTGGAAGTCTAAATAAGATGGTCACTTCAAAGGATATAATACTAGAAGTCCTAAAGAGGGAAACTGTAAAGGGTGGTGTAGGTAAGGTCTATGAATATGGAGGACCTGGAGTATCTAGCCTATCAGTTCCACAGAGGGCTACAATAACTAATATGGGGGCTGAACTAGGTGCTACGACATCTATATTCCCAAGTGATGACAAGACAAGAGAATACTTTATAGCTCAGGATAGACTAGATGATTGGTCTGAGCTAGTTGCAGATGAAGATGCTAAATACGATTATATAATAGATATCAACCTAGACGAATTGGTTCCAATGGTAGCAGCCCCTCACAGTCCTGATAATATCAAGACTTGCGCTGAGGTGGGAAAGATTAAGGTGGACCAGGTAGCAATAGGTTCATGTACAAATTCTTCATATGAAGACTTGATGAAGGTTGCTAGAATACTGAAGGGTAGGAAGGTAGCTGATGATGTCAGTCTAGTAATAGCACCTGGATCAAGACAGGTTATGGAGATGATAGCTAGAAATGGTGCCCTTGCAGATATAATATCTTCAGGAGCCAGAATACTTGAAAACTCATGTGGACCATGTATAGGTATGGGCCAGTCTCCGGGAACAGACGCTGTAAGTATCAGAACATTCAATAGAAATTTCTTTGGTAGGTCTGGAACAAACTCAGCCCAGGTATACCTTGCAAGTCCAGAGTTGGCTGCAGTATCAGCTATATATGGATGCCTGATGGACCCTAGAGATGCTGAATTTGATATAGACTTTGATGATATAGGAACAGACAAATTCCTAGTAGATGACTCTATGATTATATCTCCAGTAGATGACGGGGATGATGTAGAAGTTGTTAGGGGGCCTAATATCAAGCCATTTCCACTTAATTCAAGACTTGAAGACTCTATATCTGGCAAGTTGATAATAAAGACTCCAGACAATATAACTACTGACCATATTATGCCATCCAATGCCAAGTTACTTCCATTCAGAAGTAATATACCACACCTAGCAAACTTCTGCTTCTCAACAATAGATGAAGATTTTGCAAGTCGTTGTAAGGAAAATGGTGGAGGCTTTATAGTAGGTGGTGAGAACTATGGACAGGGTTCTTCAAGAGAGCACGCAGCCCTAGCACCTCTTTACCTAGGAATCAAGGGTGTAATAGCCAAGTCATTTGCTAGAATCCACAAGGCCAACCTTATCAATTCAGGTATAATACCTATGGAATTTGAAGACCTAAAGGACTATGACCTAATTGACCAGATGGACGATTTTGTAATAGATGATGTATTTGAAGGTCTAAAGGCTGGTAGGTTAAAGGTAGAGGACAAGACAAAGGGAATATCATTCTATGTAAAGGCACTATTCAACGACAAAGAATTGGATATGCTGTATGCAGGTGGTAAACTTAACTCAATAAAGGAAAAGAATTCATAGGAGACAAATATGTATAATATTACTTTAATACCAGGAGATGGGATAGGACCTGAGGTGACAAAGGCTATGAAACAGGTAGTAAAGGCCTCAGGAGTAGATATAAATTGGGAAGAGGTAATAGCTGGTGAGGCTGTGATAGAAGAGTATAGCACACCGCTTCCAGACTATGTACTAGATAGTGTAAGAAAGAATAAGGTAGCTATAAAGGGTCCTGTCACTACACCAGTAGGCAAGGGATTTAGGAGTGTAAATGTAGCCCTTAGAAAAGAGTTGAACCTCTATGCAAATGTGAGGCCAGTCAAGACTTTCAAGGGGGTCAAATCTAGATATGACAATATAGACTTGACTATAGTAAGGGAAAATACAGAAGGTTTGTATGCTGGCATAGAGCACAAGGTTGGTGACTACGCCGGTGAAACAATCAAGATAATCACAAGGCCAGCATCTGAAAGGATAGTAGAATTTGCTTGTAGGTATACAAGGGAAAATGGCTACAAGAGACTGACAGGTGTACACAAGGCCAATATAATGAAGATTTCTGATGGCTTATTCTTAGATGTGTTCAATCAGGTTGCAAAAGATAATGGAATCCTAAGAAAGGCTGACGGAGCTAGTTGCGACCTGTACTCAGATGATGTTATAGTCGATGCAGCTGCCATGAACCTGGTTATTAGGCCAGAGGAATTTGATGTTATGGTAATGCCTAACCTATATGGGGATATACTTTCAGACCTTGCCTCAGGGCTTGTGGGAGGTCTTGGTATGATACCATCTGCCAACATAGGAGATGATTGTGCGGTTTTCGAGGCTGTTCATGGTTCAGCTCCAGAGATAGCTGGCAAAAATATAGCAAATCCAACTGCAATAATCCAGTCTGCAGTCATGATGCTAAGGCATATAGGAGAAATGGAATCAGCAGATAAGATTGAAAAGTCATTAAAGGAAGTATTTGCTGAAGGTAAGCTAGTCACTGCAGATTTAGGAGGTAATGCTTCAACAAGCGAATTTGCCGACGAATTATGCAGAAAAATAAGTGCCTTATAAGATAATAATATAGCCAATCAATCACTAATATAGGGGGAGAGGTCAACAAGAGTTGATTTCTCCCCCGTCCTACTGTAAAATAATATAATAGGGAATATAATAATAGAAGTATATTTTTAGAAAGCGAAGTATATAATGACAAATATATTAAGAAATATAAAATCAATTTGTAGGATTGGTGTTGGAAATTACAATGAGGATAGTTGTGATCATTTAGATAATGCTGCATGGGTTATAGATGGAGCAACTGGCCTAAATGGAAAAAACCTAGTATCTGATACCAGTGATGCACATTGGTATTCAAATTGGTGGAATTCATATATCAGGGAAAATTTAAAAGATCAAACAAGGCTAGATGATTTTTTATACAAGGGGCTAGAAGATGTCAGAAGAGAGTATATAGAAATTATCTCAAATAAGGGGATAGACGTATCTTCTATAAGCAATATAGACCTACCATCAGCGTCAATCTGCCTTACTAGGGTAATAGACAATAGGTTGGAATATATTATCTTGGGAGACTGTAGGCTATATATAGGTCAGTCAAATGAAACTATAAAAATATCTGACGAGTCTGTATCCAAGCTAGATGATGAGGTCTTTGAAAAGATGAGATCTTTGGATGATTTTGGTAATGTAAGTCTTGATGATACTAAATCAAGGGTAATGGACAAGATAGTAGAAAATAGGCTAAAGAATAATACTGATGAGGGATACTGGATACTTAGCTTTGATAAGGACGCTGCATATAAGGCGAGGTCAGGAAGCATAGACATTGACCAGGAAACAAGGGTTATGATCGCAAGTGATGGATATTTTTCTGCATCTGAAAAATACCACCTATATGAAGAAAGAGACCTTCTAGACATTACATTCAAAAGGGGCATGGAGTCAATATATAGGGAGATAAGAGATTTTGAGTCTGATGAAGAGAGGGTAAGGTTTATTCCTAGGTTTAAGTCTATGGATGATTCTACCTGTGTAGTATTTGAAATAAGTCCAATAGGTAGAAGGAGGGTCCTTCACATTAGTGCCCAAAAGCCAGATTATACGGGCAGTGGTATATATATGAGCGGCATTATAAAGGGGATGGACCATTTGACGAGTGGCCAGGCCTTGATTGCTGGAGTTGATTCGAGTGATGATTTATCTTCAATGATGGAGAAATTTAAAGATATAGACCTAAGTTTTTACCCTGTCCTATATAATGATGGAATCCTTGATTTTAATGTTCCTGGCATGAGTGATAATATGCCCTATCCTAGCACTATATACAAGAATATGACAGATGATATGGCAGGTAGGATGGAAAGTTCTTTTTTAAGCAAGTTAGATCAAGCTGTTAAAGAATTTAAGCCTGACTTGATAGTATGCCACCACCTATATTTTACGACTTCATTGGTTAGGGAAAATATAAATGATATACCTGTAGTTGCAATATGCCATGGGACATGTTTAAGGCAGTTGATGAGCCACGATTTTAAGAAAGACCTTATAATAGGAGCCATACCAAAACTCGACAAAATATACGCCTTACATGATATACAGGCTGGTCTTATCAGGAATATATTTAATATTGAAGATTCTAGGATAGAGGTCTTGGGCAGCGGTTATGACAAGACTATATTTAACTGTGAATCGAGGTCGGATAAGTCATCTAGCAAGGAGATTACTCTTGCCTATGCGGGTAAGTTAGCCTATGCAAAGGGGCTAATGGAGTTTTTTGATGCACTTGAAAAGGTTGATTTTCCAGAGGAGGATCTGGTATTTTACCTAGCTGGTGATGGAAGTGACCAAGAAGAGGTTATTAATATCAAGAATAAAGGAAATAAATCTAAGTTTAGGGTTGAGTTTTCAGGTAGGCTAAACCAGTACCAACTTGCAAGTATGCTCAATCAGTCGGATATATTTGTATTGCCGTCTTACTATGAGGGGCTACCCCTAGTCCTGCTTGAGGCTATGGCCTGTGGGAATTCTATATTGACTACGGATATAGATGGTGTCAAGGAATGGCTGGGTCAGGATATAAATACGTCGGGTATGATATCCTATGTAGGTCTTCCTGAAATGGAGGCTGTATCAAGGCCTAAGGTGGATAGACTTGGAGAGTATGTAGATAGGTTGGCGCTTGAAATAGAAGATTCTATAAGGACAAGATTGGATAAAAACTACAGACAGGTCAACATAGAGGAAATGTCTTGGAATGGTCTAGCCAAAAAGCTATATGATTCTTGTGACTGAACTCCTAAAAAATCACATGATAATTTTGAAAACATTCCGATGATAAAATATGCAGTTGTTGATAGGCGGATGGAGGAGGATATGAGGTCAAAACTTGAGGCTGAGGCTTATAAAATAGTCGAATCCTACGACCATAAAAACCTATATGACGCCATTAGGTCTCATGTTGACATAGGCCTATTTGCTGTGGGCAATAAATTGATAGCATCCAAAGAGTCTTATACTTACTACCAGAATGTAATAGGTGATAAGTTGGCCAAGAACTCTATCATAAGTGGAAGTAGGTATTTAGGTTCAAAATATCCAGAAGACATAGCCTATAATTTTTCTTTTTCAGGAAAATACGGTATTGGTAAACTTGATAATATAGATTCTGCTGTAATTGATGCAGTATTAGACCAAGTGCCTACAAGTGAGTTGATAGATGTAAGACAGGGTTATGCAGCCTGTTCCATATGTTGGGTTGATGAGAGGTCTTTAATAACTAGCGATAGGGGTATTGCCAAGATCCTAAGAGCCTATGATATAGATGTGCTGGAGATAGATAAAGGACATATAGATCTTTTTGATATGGACTATGGCTTTATAGGAGGTGCTACATCTAGTTTGGAGGATGGCAGGATAGTATTCTTTGGTGATGTTTATAGTCATCCAGACGGAGAGAGAATGGTAGAATTTATAAGGTCAAAGTCTAAGGAATATCTATGTCTATCAAGTGGAAGGCTAAAAGACTACGGTGGTATGCTTGTGATTTGTGAACAAGTAATAAAGTAAAAAAAGTAAAGTAAATAAAAAAGTAAAGTAAATAAAAAAGTAAAGTAAATAAAAAAGTAAAGGATGAAGTAGAATGGTAAATCAAGAAATTATTATAAGAGTAGTATTATTGGCCATTGTTGGTGCAATAATAGGTTATAGTACAAATGTTATAGCGGTCAAGATGCTTTTTAGACCACTTAAACCCTACAAGATACCAGTGATTAATTATGAATTGTGGGGTCTTATACCAAAGAGAAGGGATGATATAGCCAAGAATATAGGTAAGGCAGTTGGTGAAGAGCTAGTTGACTACGATAAGCTTGTAGATGGCATGATAAGACCAGAGGACAAGGAAGAGATAAAAGCCTATATAAACTCAAGGGTAGAGTATATTATCAACGAAAAGATAAGTTTTATACCGAATATGTTTAGGCCTATGGTCCTATCAGGCATAGGTGAAGTACTCAATGAAGAGATAGACAAGGGTATGGATGATGTCATAGATAAGGTAAAGGACAAGGTCAAGTCTAGGATAGATGTAGGTCAAATGGTAGAAGAAAAGATAGGTGAGTTAGATTTGGTTCAGCTAGAGGAACTTATTATGGGCCTATCTAAAAAAGAGCTAAAGCACATTGAAAATCTAGGCCTAGTTCTAGGATTCTTGATAGGTATAGTACAAGGGATAATAACAATATTTATATAAATTAGGTGGCGCTTAATTTGACAATTCGAGATATTTAAAATAGAATTTACCATAATAAAATAATAGCGTTGATAGTAAGATCTACCCTCTCAGTCATATAACTGGGAGGGTATTTTTTACCACCAACGCTATCTACTATTGAACAATAGTTTTACTTAACTTGCTATTAATTTCTTATTCCCAATAATCTAGGTCCTTTGAATCAAGACCGACAACCTTAGAATGGAATACAGGTTCCTGACCTGCTTTTCTCTGCTTTTCGTAGTCCTTAGCAGCCTTTATAGCAACACCACCCATGATTACACAACATGGTATATTTATTAGGGCCATAAGTCCCATTGTTATGTCTGCAGATGCCCAAGCAGCATCCATTTCCATAGTAGCACCAACGAATACTATTATAGCAGCTACTACATAGAAACCTATCATAAAAGTCTTACCAGGCTTCTTGTTACCATTTAGGTAAGATAGACCTGTTTCACAATAGTATAGGTTACCTATAAGAGTAGTGAAAGCGAACATGATCATAGCTATTGTTATAAATAAAGGTCCGAAAGATCCGAATACTGACCTAAGTGACTCCTGTACCATAGGAGCTCCCGCTAATTCCTCTTTCATAGGAATACCTGATACAAGTATCATAAAGGCTGTTGCTGAACAAATAACGATTGTATCTATATATACAGATAGTACCTGTACTAGACCCTGTTTAACTGGGTGTGATACTTCAGCTGAAGCTGCTGCATTTGGAGCAGAACCAACACCTGCTTCGTTAGAGTATAATCCACGTTTGATACCGTAGATTAGACAAGAACCAGCAAGACCACCAGCAAATGAACGACCGCTAAAAGCATCAGTAAATATTAACTTTATAACTTCTGGGAACATTCCTATGTTCATTATTACTACTATTAGAGATACTATTATATAAGCAACTCCCATAAATGGAACAATAACTTCTGTAACACGGATCATTCTCTTTCCACCACCAACTATTGATATAAATACTGCAATAGCTATTATAGCACCAATAATCATTGGAGTAGTCTTCGGATTGTAGAATGAGTATATAGAGAATGTAGACTGTAGGTTATAAGAACAAAGTAGGTTGAATCCTAAACCATATGTAAGTATAAGGAATACTACGAATAGAGATGCAAGAGTCTTGTTCTTTAGGGCAGATTCTATATAGTAGGCTGGGCCACCATAGCATCCACCAGTTTCCTTGTCTCTACGCTTGTATATCTGTGCTAGAGTAGACTCTATAAATGCAGTTGCTGAACCAACAATCGCAAGAACCCACATCCAAAATGCTGCACCTGGTCCACCAAGTACTATGGCTGTAGATACACCAACTATATTACCTGTACCAACTCTTGAGGCAGTTGAAACCATAAGCGCCTGGAAAGAAGATACCTGTCCTTTTTGATCAGGCTTTTCCATTACAGCCCTCAAAGATTCCCTAAAAAGTCTTAATTGTATAAATCCTGTTTTAAAACTGAAATAAATTCCGGCTACTGCTAAGACCACTATAAGAATAGGGTAGTACATCACGTCATCGATTTTTGTTAATACTTCTAAAATAAGTCATTCCTCCTTTAATGTTTGATATGTATTAATCATTACATTTATATTATCCTATAATATTATGGAAAAATCAAGGAATATATGGATAAAAATGCAAGAAAAATTATATATTTTGCAAATGATATATAATAATTGCAATTTTATTTGAAAAAATGAGATTTTATTACCTTATAACCCCTCTGAAATAGGTTTTCATCATGATTAAATTGCAAGATGATAATACAAATATATCAGTTTGTAAATTAAAAATCTATTTTAATGAAAGATTTTATTTATATTATTCATTTGATGTATCTTTTAAATAAAGAAAGAATATATCATATGATAAACGATATTAATAAAAGTATAAAATCAAAAAAATTTTTATTATTATGCAAACTGACTCTATTTATATAATTAACTCTAGTGAACTGAAAAATAACTTTTTAAAAATTAATTTTTCTGAAGATTAAGTTTATTTATATATTGTTTAAAAATATTAAAAAATAAACAATGTGTTGACATAGAAGTTTCTTGAGATTATAATCAGCTTATAAAGTAATCAGAAGCAAATAATAATATTTAAGCTATCATAGCTTGGGAGGATTTGTATGAAAAAGTTGATGACTGGCGATGAAGCCATAGCAAGAGGAGTATATGAGGCAGGTGTAAAATACGCTGCTGCATATCCAGGTACACCAAGTACTGAAATATTGGAAAACCTTTCTAAAGTTGATTCAAAAGAGATGATTGCTGAGTGGGCACCAAACGAAAAGGTCGCCCTAGAATCTGCAATAGGAGCCTGTGTAGCAGGGGCTAGGTCTTTTGCAGCCATGAAGCACGTAGGACTAAATGTTGCCGCTGACCCATTTTTTACAGCATCTTATTCAGGTGTAAATGGTGGACTAGTGATTGTAAGTGCTGATGAACCAGGTCAATTTTCATCTCAGAACGAGCAGGACAACAGGAATTTGGCAAGAGCTGCCTTTGTTCCTATGTTTGAACCAGCAGATAGTCAGGAGTGTAAGGTCATGGTTAAAGAGGCCTATAAGTTGAGTGAAATCCATGATGCTCCTATAATGATAAGGATGACAACTAGAGTCTGTCACTCTAAGGGCCTAGTCGAATTAGAGGACAGGCAAGATGTACCTATAAAGGAATGGAAGAAAGAGCCTACTAAATATGTAATGGTACCTGCAAATGCCAAGGTCAGAAAGCAGCATATATTCAAGAGGATGGATGACCTATTTGAATACTCAAATGAATGTGAGTTCAACCTTACTGAGTACTATGACAAGAAAATAGGTATTATAGCATCAGGTGATTGCTACCTATATGCAAAAGAAGTCTTTGGAGAAGATGCCTCATACCTAAAGGTTGGATTTTCAAATCCACTTCCTGACAAGTTGTTCAAAGAATTTGCTAGTAAGGTAGATAAAATATATGTAATAGAAGAAAATGACCCTATAATGGAAACACACATCAAGGCTCTTGGTATAGAGTGCCATGGCAAGGATGTATTTCCTAAGTATGGAGAAATGATACCTGAGGTTATAAGAAAATCGGTATACGGACAAGATGTCAAGATAGACCAAGCTGCCAAGGAAGTGATGATAAACAGGGCTCCGACTTTCTGTGCTGGATGTCCGCATAGGGGGTTCTTCTATACTCTTGGCAAGAGGAAGAATGTCATGATATCAGGGGACATAGGTTGCTATACTCTTGGGTTTGGGGCTCCATACAATGCCATGGATATGACACTTTGTATGGGAGCAAGTATCAGTATGGGTCACGGTGCATCACAGGTATTTAAGATGGATCAAAACCAAGACAAAAAGGTTATATCTGTAATAGGAGACTCTACTTTCTTCCACACAGGTATCAACTCCTTATTAAATGTTGTATACAACAACTCATCCACAGTGACTTGTATCTTGGACAACAGGATTACAGGCATGACTGGTCAGCAGCAAAATCCTGGGACTGGTTATACAGCCCAGGGCAGCCAAACTAATGAGGTGGATATAGAATCAGTTGTAAGGGCCATAGGTGTAAAGAATATAAGAAGGGTAAATCCTAACAAGTTAGAAGAGGTAGAAGCTGCATTTGACTGGGCATTGGGCCTAGATGAGCCTTCAGTGATAATAACGTGGTGGCCATGTGCACTTAAGGTCCAGTCAGAGGAAGACAAGAAAAACTTCCCAGGATCATTTAAGGACAAGTACAGGGTAGACCAAGATAAGTGTATAGGCTGTAAGAAGTGTACTAAGACAGGTTGTCCAGCTATATCTTTCAAGACTGATATTAAGAAGTCTTCGATAGATATAAACAAGTGTGTAGGTTGTAGTGTATGTGCCCAGGTATGTCCTGTAGGAGCGATAGGAAAGGTGGTTCAATAAGATGACTAAGAATATATTACTAACTGGAATAGGCGGACAGGGGACTATAACAGCCAGCAAGTTGCTTACTATAGGTCTTATGAGTGAAGGTTATGACGTAAAGATGAGTGAAGTCCACGGTATGAGCCAGAGAGAAGGACAGGTCCTTACCCATCTGAGATATGGAGACAAGGTATATTCACCGGTTGTGCCACAGGGGGAAGCGGATATAATAATGGGATTTGAGGAGTTAGAGGTCCTAAGAAATATCGACTATCTTAGAGAGGATGGTGTAGTGGTATTAAATACAGCTAGGTTCAACCCAATTGGAGTCTTATCAGGCAAGGACAAGTATCCAGAAAATACTAAAGAACTTATAGAAGCTAGGGCTGGTAAGGTATATGCCTTTGATGCAAGTGAAGAAGCCAAAAAGCTAGGCAATCAAAAAGTAATGAATATAATACTCCTAGGAACTATAATCAAGAAGATGAATCTTGAAGAAATAGACTGGGATAAAATAATTGAAGAAAATGTTAAAGAAAAATTCATAGAAATTAATAAAAAAGCACTAAGAGTGGGTATTGAACTAGTATAATGATTAAGAGGGTCAAATAATGCGGAAAAAGTTTTTTTTGAACCTTTTGAAGATTTGATACATCCACCGGTGAAGTAATGAGTACTAATCGGTATATGGTTAGTACTCATTGCTGATTATAAAATCCAATGTAGTTTGCAAGATGCAAAGGATAAAATGTGAAGGAGAATAATATGATAAAGAATTTTGACGAAGTAATTGAGAGGGTAAGGGCCTTTAAGGAGATGAAAAGATGTGCTGTCTGTATGGCTGATGAGGCTGCCATAGGTGGGGCTATAGAGGCGGAAAAGTTGGGTCTAGCCTGGCCTATATTCGTAGGTCATGAGTCTGAAATTAAAGAAGAGTTAAAAAAACTAGGTGTTGATAAAGACTATGAAATAATAGGCGTAGATGAAGACTCAAAGGCTGCTGAAAAGGTAGTAGAACTAGTAAGAGAGGGAAATGCAGACTTTATACTAAAGGGTCACATAGAGACAGCTGTTCTTATGAGGGCTGTAGTTGACAAGGAAAAGGGCCTTAGGACAGACAAGTTGATGACCCATATGTCGTTTGAACAGATGCCTACCTACCACAAGCTGATAACTATAACAGATGGTGGTATGTGTATGTACCCAGATGTAGAACAAAAGCAGAAGATAATTGAAAATGCAGTAGAAATATACCGTAACCTAGGCTATGCGAGGCCAAAGGTAGCTGTATTGTCTGCTGTTGAAAGGGTCAACCCTAAGATGCAATCGACTGTAGACGCAGCTGAATTAAAGAGAAGAAACCAAGAAGGTATCATAAAGAATTGCCTAGTTGAAGGTCCAATATCATTTGACCTTGCCTACAAGAAGGGGGCAGCCGAGATAAAGGGATTTGAGAGTGAGGTAGCCGGAGATCCTGATATCTTACTTGTTCCAGATATACAAGCGGGTAATATATTGGATAAGTCATTTAATTTTGCAGGTGGTGGAAAGATGGCAGGATTTATTGTTGGAGCCAAGTGTCTTATAGTCCTTACATCTAGGAGTGCATCAGCAGAAGAGAAGTACTATTCAATAGCAATGGCAGCCCTTGCCCAGCACTAGGAAACTGCTTACTTGAAAATTATTTTATAAAGGAGAAAAATATGAAAATACTTGTCATAAACCCAGGCTCGACATCGACTAAACTAGCCTTGTATGAAGATTGTAATGAACTGATGACTGGTTCAATGGATATCAGCTCTGATGTGCTTGCCCAGTACAAGTCTATATATGACCAGACTGATATGAGATTTGACCAGGTTATGGACTTTTTGAAGGTAAACGACATGGAGGTCAAGGATCTTGATGTAATCGTATCAAGAGGCGGTATGCTTCCTCCCCTGCATACAGGTGCATATGTCGTTGATGAAGACCTATGCTACATAATGAGAAACCATCCAGCCCAGCTACATGCTTCTAATCTAGGAGCTCTTGTAGCCAAGAAGCTAAGTGATATTGGCAATATACCAGCCTATATATACGATGCAGTTTCAGTTGATGAGATGACTGATGAGGCTAGGTTATCAGGTCTTAAAAACTATCCGAGAAGGTCTTTCTCTCATGCCTTGAATACTAGGGCTGTTGCCATGAAGTACTGCCAGGATAAGGGACTTGACTACTATAAGTCATCTATAATTGTAGCCCATCTAGGTGGAGGAATATCTATGAATTTCCAGAAAAATGGTCACTTGGTAGATGTCATATCATCAGATGAGGGTCCATTTTCTACAAATAGGGCAGGAGCTCTCCCTATATACAGCTGCATAACAATGGCTAGGGAAGAGGGGGCTGATGCGATGCAGAGTTACGAAGATTCAATTGGTGGCCTTATTTCCTACCTAGGAACTAATGACGCCAGAGAAGTTGAAGCCATGATAGCAAATGGTGACGAAGAAGCAAAGAAGGTCTACAGGGGTATGGCCTACCAGATAGCTAGGTATATAGGTTCACTAGCAGTTGTAGACAATGGTAAGATAGATGGTATAGTTCTAACAGGTGGTATGGCTAATTCGAAGCTACTTACTGGATGGATAGAGGAAAAGGTGACATTTTTGGCTGATATTAGCATATATGCTGGTGAGTTTGAGATGAAGGCCTTGGCCCAGGGTGCCTACAGGGTGATGAAGGGGCAGGAAGAGGCTGACCACTTAAAAATATACTAGAAATATTAAATTTATACACATGAAAGATAGGTCGATGAAAGTTTTTTTAATAATTTAAATGATTGCTATTGATTTATAAATTTCATTGTGGTACTATGGATACAACATAAATAATAAGCTATGAAGAAGGAAGAGTAGGATGTAGATCATCTACAGAGAATTTGGATCACCGGCTGAAAGTCCAATGAGAAAGAGACATTTCGAAAACTACCTTTGAGCAGGATTTAGTAGGGCCTATAGGCTTCTGAAAGTGTCCGGTTGACTGCCTTAAAGTCTTATCGAGAGTCCGATTATTATCGGAAACTTGGGTGGAACCGCGAATTTTAACTCGTCCCAAATATTTATTTGGGGACGAG